>DAIRFL010000116.1:0-6617 GCA_036795105.1 Flavobacteriaceae bacterium
GGCAAAAGTAGATACAGCTTCAGGAAAACAACCACTATTTAGGCCTGATGGTAAATTAGTTCTCTCAGCCAATCGAGAAATATACAACCATTTAGCGCTCAGAAAAGAATTTGAAGGAGTTTATGATTTTCAAACTCAGTCTGATTGCGAGGTAATTCTTGCTTTATATCAAAAATATGGTAAAAACTTCATCGATAAGATGAATGGTATCTTTGGTTTTGCTATTTTTGACAGCGAAAAAGATGAATATTTCATCGCCAGAGATCATATGGGTATTATTCCACTCTATATGGGATGGGATATAAACGGTACCTTTTATGTGTCTTCAGAGTTAAAAGCTCTTGAAGCTTATTGTACAAAAATTGAATTGTTTCCTCCAGGACACTACTTGCACTCATCAACAGGAGAATTAGTGAGATGGTATGAGAGAGATTGGATGGATTATGAAGCGGTTAAAGAAAACCAAACAAGTATCGAAGAGGTGCGTCAAGCCCTTGAAGATGCTGTTCACAGACAGTTGATGTCTGATGTGCCTTACGGAGTGTTACTCTCAGGAGGTTTGGATTCTTCAGTTACTTCTGCAATTGCAAAAAAATATGCTCTTAAAAGAGTTGAAAGTGGTGATACCTCCGATGCTTGGTGGCCCCAGTTGCATTCCTTTTCGGTAGGTTTAGAGGGTTCTCCCGATTTAGCTGCAGCTAGAAAAGTGGCAGACCACATCGGAACGGTTCACCATGAAATTGTCTTTACGATCCAAGAGGGATTAGACGCTATCAAAGACGTTATCTACAATTTAGAAACCTATGATATTACTACCGTAAGAGCGTCTACACCGATGTATTTAATGGCTAGAGTTATTAAATCTATGGGAATCAAAATGGTTCTCTCGGGTGAAGGTGCCGATGAATTATTTGGAGGCTATTTGTATTTTCACAAGGCTCCATCTCCAAAGGATTTTCACGAAGAAACAGTTCGTAAGCTCGACAAACTTCATATGTATGACTGTTTAAGAGCCAATAAATCATTAGCTGCTTGGGGTATTGAAGGAAGGGTACCTTTCTTAGACAAAGAATTTATGGATGTGGCAATGCGCATTAACCCAAAAGATAAAATGATCAACGGAGAGCGCATGGAAAAATGGGTAGTTAGAAAAGCATTTGAATCCTACCTACCAGAAAGTGTCGCTTGGAGACAAAAAGAACAGTTTTCTGACGGGGTTGGATACTCTTGGATAGATACTCTTAAAGAACTGGTAAACGCCGAGGTAAGTGACGAACAATTGGCAAATGCTCAATATCGTTTCCCATTACAGACTCCAACTTCCAAAGAAGAGTTTTATTACCGTTCTATTTTTGAGGAGCATTTCCCATCGGATGCTGCTGCACTCTGTGTGCCATCGGTACCGTCAGTAGCATGTAGCACGCCCATAGCTCTTGAGTGGGACGAAGCTTTTAAAAATATGAATGATCCTTCGGGAAGAGCAGTTGCAAACGTTCACGAAGAGGCCTACTAAACTGCATAAAATTACTGTGTTAAGACTCTAGTTGTTCATCTGAATAACTGGAGTTTTTTTGTTCACAATTTCTGTTGATAACTTAAGGGTTCAAATGACTTCTAAAGGCTGTATTTAGGGGTCTAATCCTTATATTTGTTTGTTAACGTAAAACGAATAAATCAATTCATTATATATGAGCGAAGAACTTAATAAAGCCAATTATTCGGCTGATAGTATTCAGGCCCTTGAGGGGATTGAGCACGTTAGAATGCGTCCATCGATGTATATCGGAGATGTAGGACCTAGAGGATTGCACCATTTGGTGTACGAAGTAGTGGATAACTCCATAGATGAAGCGATGGGAGGTTACTGTGACACAATCACAGTAATCATCAATGAGGACAATTCTATAACAGTAACCGATAACGGTAGAGGGATCCCTGTTGACATGCATAAAAAAGAAGGTGTATCTGCTTTAGAAGTAGTTATGACCAAGATTGGTGCAGGGGGAAAATTCGATAAAGATTCTTATAAAGTATCAGGGGGATTGCACGGTGTAGGTGTTTCCTGTGTAAATGCGTTGTCTAATAAATTAGTAGCTACGGTCCACAGAGATGGTAAAATTTGGGAACAAGAATACTCCAGAGGTAAGGCGAGTTATCCTGTAAAAAATATTGGAACTTCAAAAGAACACGGAACGACGGTTACTTTTTGGCCTGATGATAGTATTTTCAATCAAACTATTGAATATTCCTACGATACCTTAGCTAATCGTATGAGAGAGCTTGCCTATCTTAACAAGGAAGTTCGATTGACCATTACCGATAAACGCAATAAAGACGAAAAAGGTGAATTTATCTCTGAATCCTTTTATTCTGAAGAAGGATTAAAGGAATTTGTTCGCTTTTTGGACGGAAATAGAGAGCAACTCACACAATCGGTTATTGCTATGGAAGGTGAAAAGAATGGGATCCCTGTCGAGGTTGCCATGACCTATAATACTTCCTATACAGAGAACTTACACTCTTATGTAAACAATATCAATACCCATGAGGGAGGAACACACCTCACTGGATTTAGAAGAGGGCTTACAACCACCCTTAAGAAGTATGCAGATGCTTCAGGTATGCTCGATAAACTCAAATTTGAAATTGCTGGTGATGACTTTAGAGAAGGTCTTACTGCAATTGTATCTGTGAAGGTATCTGAGCCTCAATTTGAAGGACAAACCAAAACTAAGCTCGGAAACAGAGAAGTTTCTGCAGCGGTGAGTCAGTCGGTTTCAGAAATGCTTACCGATTATTTGGAAGAACATCCAGATGATGCTAAAATAATCGTTCAAAAAGTAATACTTGCAGCTCAAGCGCGTCACGCAGCTACCAAAGCGAGAGAAATGGTACAGCGAAAGACGGTGATGAGTGTAGGTGGTTTACCTGGAAAATTATCTGATTGTTCAGAGCAAGACCCTGCATTATGTGAAGTATTCCTCGTAGAGGGAGATTCTGCGGGAGGAACTGCCAAACAAGGTAGGGATCGTAATTTTCAAGCAATTTTACCCCTTAGAGGTAAGATTTTGAATGTTGAGAAAGCGATGCAACACAAGGTGTTCGAAAATGAAGAAATTAAAAACATCTATACTGCACTAGGAGTGACGATTGGTACCGAAGAAGACTCTAAGGCATTGAACTTAGAAAAACTTCGTTATCACAAGGTTGTTATTATGTGTGATGCGGATGTAGATGGATCTCATATTGAAACCTTAATCTTGACCTTCTTCTTTAGATATATGAGAGAACTCATAGAAGAAGGACATATTTATATCGCGACTCCACCTTTATACTTAGTTAAAAAAGGAGCTAAAAAACAATATGCTTGGAGTGATGATCAACGTGATTTATTAATGAAAGAATTCGGTCAAGGTGCTGCAATTCAACGTTATAAGGGTCTTGGAGAAATGAATGCTGAACAGCTTTGGGAAACGACCATGAACCCTGAAATGAGAACACTCAGACAGGTGACCATTGACAATGCCGTTGAAACTGATCGAATCTTCTCAATGTTAATGGGAGATGAGGTTCCACCAAGAAGAGAATTTATAGAGAAAAATGCAGTCTATGCTAATATAGACGCTTAATAATAATTTTTTAAAACACATTTAAATGAAAGTTACAGTTGTTGGTGCTGGGGCAGTGGGAGCTAGCTGCGCAGAATATATCGCCATCAAAGATTTTGCTTCGGAAGTCGTTTTAGTCGACATCAAGGAAGGTTACGCAGAAGGTAAGGCTATGGATTTGATGCAAACCGCATCACTCAATGGTTTTGATACTAAAATTACAGGAACTACAGGAGACTATTCCAAGACAGCTGGTAGTGATGTTGCAGTAATTACTTCTGGTATTCCTAGAAAGCCTGGAATGACTCGTGAAGAACTTATTGGAATTAATGCAGGAATTGTTAAAACAGTAGCTGAAAGCTTAGTTCAACACTCTCCAAATGTGATTCTCATAGTTGTGAGTAATCCTATGGATACGATGACCTATTTAGCTCATAAAGTTTTAGATCTACCTAAGAACAAGATTATTGGAATGGGTGGTGCTTTAGATTCTGCTCGATTTAAATATCGTTTAGCAGAAGCTTTAGAGGCTCCAATTTCTGATGTTGATGGAATGGTGATCGGAGGTCATTCAGATACCGGTATGGTTCCTTTGACTCGTTTAGCGACTCGCAATTCTGTAAATGTATCTGAATTCTTATCTCAAGATCGTATCGATCAAGTTGCAGAGGAGACTAAAGTCGGTGGAGCAACGCTCACTAAACTATTAGGTACTTCTGCTTGGTACGCTCCAGGTGCTGCAGTATCAGGACTTGTTCAAGCAATTGCTTGCGATCAAAAGAAAATTTATCCTTGTTCTACTCTTTTATCAGGTGAATACGGATTAGATGATATTTGTATCGGTGTTCCAGTAGTCTTAGGTAAAAACGGTATCGAAAAAATCGTCGAGATTGAATTGACCGATGCTGAAAAAGCCAAGATGCAAGAAAGTGCTGAAGGAGTAAGAAAAGTAAACGGACTTTTGGATGTTTAATTCAAAATTTCAAATACAATAATGAAAACGTCCGCTTATTCATAGCGGATGTTTTTTTTAGACTTAAATATTATTGCTAGTTGTCTTTGGAAATGATATATTTGCTGGCAATTCAAAAATTATAATAAACAACTGAACCAATGCAAAGTAAAGGACTAATTAAACTTTTTGCTTTTTTGTTTGGGATTGTGAGTATTTATCAACTATCCTACACATTTATTTCTTCAAATGTAGAGCAGAAAGCTGCTGAATTTGCTGTTAGCAAAATTTCATCGAATGAAGAGGATTATATCTCTAAGAGAGAAGCTTTGGAATTATCTTATTTAGATTCTATAGGCAATCGCTCAATTTTGGGATATACGAGCTATAAAGATGCTAAAAGCAAAGAGCTCAACAAAGGTCTTGACCTTAAAGGGGGAATTAACGTTACCCTTCAGATTTCTGTAAAAGACATCTTAAAAGGTCTTGCCAATAACACTAAAAATCCAGTGTTTAATCAGGCTTTAGTAGATGCTGATACTGCATCTAAAAACTCTGATGATACTTATTTAAACTTATTCTTTGACGCTTTTGAAGCGATTAGTGGAGATACCAATCTTTCTGATCCATCAATTTTTGCCAATAAGGCATTGAGTGAGGAAATCAATTTTCAAATGACTGACGATGAGGTTAAACCTATCATCAGAAGAAAAATTGACCAATCGATTATTTCTGCCTTTGAAGTACTTAGAGAGCGTATCGATGGTTTTGGGGTAACACAGCCAAATATTCAAAGAGAGGGAACTTCAGGAAGAATCTTAGTAGAACTTCCAGGAGCTAAAGACATTACTAGAGCACAGGAATTACTTTCTTCTACAGCTCAATTAGAGTTTTGGGAAACCTACCAACCACAATCACAGGCATTGAACAATTTCTTTGTCAATGCAAATGAAGAGTTGAAATCTATCGTTGGAACTGAAGATGCTACAGCCGAGGCTAAAGAAGAATCAGAAATCGATTCTCTCTTATCTGATGTAGCTCAAGATTCATTAGATCTTGCAAATCAAGTAAACCCACTGTTGGATCTTATTCAAGGTCAAGGTGTAGGCTACCAATTATTTAGATTTGCAACTAAGGATACTGCTAAAGTTGGAGAATACCTTAGAATGAATGCTGTTAAGAAACTTCTTCCAAAAGAATTACAGTACGTAAAATGGGCTTGGGAGCGTCCTGCTAAAGATTCTGAATTAGCTGGATTATACGCTTTAAAATCAAATAGAGACAATACTCCTCGAATCAGTGGAGATGTTGTTAGTGATGCAAGAGATTCATTTGATCAGTTCAGTAAACCTGCTGTTTCAATGACCATGAACACGAAAGGGTCTAGAGAGTGGGAAGAACTAACAGGAGATGCCTTTAACAATCAAACAGGGATTGCGATTGTCTTAGACAATAAAGTATTTACAGCTCCTGGAGTATCTTCAGGACCTATTTCTGGTGGTCGTTCTGAGATCACAGGTACGTTTACCGTAGATGAGACGAAAGATATCGCTAACGTGCTTAGAGCGGGTAAATTACCTGCCTCTGCAGAGATTATTCAGTCTGAAATTGTAGGACCATCACTTGGTCAAGAAGCTATTGACAGCGGATTTAAATCCTTTGTTATCGCGATGATTCTAGTGCTTATATGGATGATTTTCTACTACGGTAAGTCTGGAATCTTTTCTAACCTAGCACTCATCTTAAACATCATTCTCATCTTTGGAGTACTGGTGAGTTTAAATGCCGTATTAACACTTCCAGGAATTGCTGGTATCGTACTTACTATTGGTATGTCTGTGGATGCGAACGTACTTATTTACGAGCGTATCAAAGAAGAAATTGCCAGAGGTAAAGGGAAGTTACAAGCAGTCGAAGATGGATTTAGCAATGCATTGTCATCAATTTTAGATGCGAACATTACTACTGGACTTACGGCTTTCATCCTCTTTATTTTTGGATCAGGTCCAATTAAAGGATTTGCGACTACCTTATTAATCGGTATTGCAACTTCACTC
>DAIRFL010000117.1:0-6561 GCA_036795105.1 Flavobacteriaceae bacterium
CTGCAAAGGCCTACTCCACATTGATTAAATACTACCCTGAAACCCATTACAAAAGAGAATCAGATGATCTAATTGCTCAAATTGAAGCTAATTTGAGTACATTTGCATCAGAAAATTAAGAGAAATGAGCGATTTTAAAAATTCAAAAGCAGCTGTAAGTACTACGACTATTGACAAAAATAAGTTTGATGCTCCAACAGAAAACATCTACGAAGCATTGTCAATATCTGCTAAGAGAGCTGTACAAGTTAATTCTGAAATCAAGAAAGAATTATTGGAAAAATTAGAAGAGTTTGCTACTTATAACGACAGCTTAGAAGAGGTGTTCGAAAACAAAGAGCAAATTGAGGTTTCAAAATTCTACGAAAAACTTCCAAAACCACACGCTATTGCAGTACAAGAGTGGTTGGATGATAAAATATACCACAGATATACTGATAAAGAAGCCTAGTTTATGTTAGGGGGTAAAAACATCCTTGTAGGAATTACGGGGGGTATTGCCGCCTATAAAACTGCTTTTTTAGTACGATTGTTAAAGAAGGCTGGCGCCAATGTCAAAGTAGTTTTGACAGAGAATGCCAGCTCTTTTGTTTCTCCACTTACCCTAGCGACTCTTTCTGAAAATCCTGTTGGGATTCAGTTTACTGAGCATACGGAAGAAGGGGAGCTGACATGGAATAATCACGTTGAAATGGGATTGTGGGCAGATTATATGATCATTGCCCCAGCGACCGCTAACAGCCTTGCTAAGATGGCAAGTGGTCAGGCTGACAATTTGTTATTAGTGACCTATTTGTCAGCGAAATGCCCTGTGCTTATTGCTCCAGCGATGGATTTGGATATGTATAAGCATCCTACAACTAAAAAAAATATCGACCAGTTAATTGAAAATGGTCATGCGATAATCCCTGTGGGAGATGGCCCATTAGCAAGTGGATTATCTGGAGAAGGAAGAATGGCTGAACCCGAAGATATTTTAGAATTTTTAATCGAATATCACCGCAAGGGTTTAAAACTCTACAATAAGAAAGTATTGATTACAGCTGGTCCTACCTATGAGGCGATCGACCCAGTTCGTTATATTGGAAATCACAGCAGTGGAACAATGGGGGCTGAACTAGCGCTCAGAGCCGCACGATTAGGTGCAGAGGTTGTTTTAGTAATGGGTCCTTCCTCGGTAAAGACGAATCACGGAGCGATCACCAGAATAGATGTTACTTCAGCTCAAGAAATGCAAGACAAAACAGAGCAGCACTTTAAGGATGCTGATATTGTTATTGGTGCTGCGGCTGTATCGGATTACAGACCTAAAGAGGTCTCTGATCAAAAGATCAAAAAACAAAAGGAGGAGCTTCGTCTTGAACTCGTCAAAAATCCAGATATTCTAAAAGGTCTTGGATTGAATAAAAAGCATCAGTTCTTAGTTGGTTTTGCCTTGGAAACTCAAAATGCATTAGCATACGCTCAGGCTAAATTAAAAGAGAAGAATCTCGATGCGATTGTCGTAAACTCCCTTGAGGATACAGGAGCAGGATTTGGAACTACGACCAACAAGGTTAGTTTTATTGATAAGAACGGAAAAAAACTTACATTTGATGTAAAGCCAAAAGAAGAAGTGGCTGTTGATATTTGGAATCAAATTATCTCATCAAATGAATAAATCGCTTTGGTTTAGTTTAGTAGTATTCGTTTCAGTGTTGTCCCTACAAGCTCAAGACATCAGTGCTAGGGTTACTGTTGATGCTTCTAGAATTGGACAGTCCAACAAACAAGTTTTTGAAGAGTTGAATAAATCACTCAACGAATTTGTCAATTCTACCAATTGGACTTCGCGTCGTTTGAGTTCTATGGAGAAGATCAAGGCTAATTTTTATTTGAATATTAGTGAATACGAGAACAATAACTTTAAGGCGAGTCTTCAAATTCAGTATTCAAGACCTGTATACGATGCTATTTATCAATCTCCTGTACTCATTATAAAGGACAATGACTTAGCATTTAACTATACGGCATTTGCTCCATTGGTTCTCAATAAAAATAACCTAGACAGTAATTTAGTGGCAGTGTTTGCTTATTATATTTACTTTATGATGGGCTTAGATGCAGATAGTTTTGCACTCAAGGGGGGTACAAACTTTTATAATGAAGCTCAGAGTATTGCTGATTTAGCTCGTTCTCAAAACTTTTCAGGCTGGAGCTCTTCTTCAACAGCTGCTAGCCGTTCTCGATACGCTCAGGACATTCTTTCAAACAGTTATTCTGAATACAGAATGGCATTATACCAGTACCACCGTCTTGGATTGGATTTAATGACAAATGACGCATCGAATTCAAAAGATGCAATGGCTCAAGCGATCAATCGATTTGTTCCCATTTTTAACAGAGATTCATCTTCTCCATTGATTAAGTTGTTTTTTGATGCAAAAGCTCAAGAAATCAGTTCAATATTTTCTCAGGGGCCAGATGTAAAGACCAAAACACTTAAATCAAACTTAGTGAGAATGGCGCCCTTATTTTCTAATACTTGGAATTCGATTAAATAATCGTCTCTCTTTTTTAATAAGTGAATTAACTCCTATCTTTACCCTAAAGCAGACGAATTGATCAAAGAACTCTACATATCAAATTACGCCTTAATAGAGTCGCTCCATATGGAGTTTGAGTCTGGATTCAACGTAATTACTGGTGAAACTGGTGCGGGGAAGTCAATCTTGCTCGGTGGAATGTCATTGGCTTTGGGAAAGCGAGCAGATTTAAAGCATATTAATAATCCCGATAAGAAATGTATTGTCGAAGTTGTATTTGAATCCAACAGCGGTGCTCTCAAGGAATTTTTTGATCAAGAAGAATTGGATTGGGATGAGCAATTGAGGCTGAGAAGAGAAATTACTCCTTCTGGTAAATCGAGAGCGTTTATCAACGATACACCTGTTCGATTGGATTTATTAGCGCAGTTGGGATCTATGCTAATCGATATACACGCTCAGCATCAAACCTTGGAATTATTCCATCAAAAACATCAGATGGCTATTTTGGACGGTTTTGCTGGACAACGAGAATTATTGGATGAATACCAAAAGCTTCTCAAGTGTTATCGTGAAGATTTAAAACAATTAGAAGAACTAGAGCAGTTACAGTCTGAGCGAATTAAGGCTAGAGACTATCGACAATTTTTATTAGAAGAGCTTGAAAAGGCAGCATTAAAAGAAGGCATGCAAGAGGAGTTAGAGGAGCAGCAATTAGAGCTTTCAAATGCAGCTTCAATTATTGAGCAGTTGTCTAATTCCTATTCGATACTCAATCAAGAGCAGTACGGTCTAATAGATCAGTTGGCCTCGCTTAAATCGGCGATGTCTAGATTGAGTTCCTTTGGAACTACCTATCAACAATTAGTTGAACGAATCGAGTCTGTTTTAATTGAACTCAACGATATTCGTTCAGAAATTGAGGGACAACAAGATTCGGTTGAAATTAATCCTAATCTCTTAGAAGAGGTAGATGAAAAACTCCAAAACCTATTCAATCTAGAACACAAACACCAGGTGTCTTCTGTAGAAGAATTATTACAAATAAAAGAATCCCTGTCGAGTCAGGAGGAGGATTTTGAAGCAAATCATCAACGCATCGAAGCCTTAAAGAGCGCTACAAAGGAACTACACGCTAATCTAATGGCTCTTGCGACAAAATTGAGCAAAGGGAGGGCTTCGAGCATCGAACCTTTAGAAAAAGCCTTAATTCTTAATCTACAACAGTTAGGGATGCCTAATGCACGTTTAAAAATTGAATTATCTCAAGAAGCAGAATTGAACGACAGGGGAATTGATCAATTGGAATTTTTGTTTTCTGCCAATAGCGGAACTGCTTTTGGGTCCTTGAAAAAAATAGCCTCTGGTGGAGAACTCTCTAGAATAATGTTGTCCATAAAGGCGGTGTTAGCTCAATATATAGAGTTGTCTACCATTTTATTTGATGAAATAGACTCTGGAGTATCTGGAGAAATATCCAATAAGATGGCTGAAATTATGGAGCGAATTTCAACTCAATTACAAGTTTTTTCAATTACTCATTTACCCCAGATAGCAGCCAAGGGAGTTCACCACTATAAAGTTTACAAAGAGGACGATGGGGTGAGTGCTCAAACGGGTATTGTCAAACTCAATAAAGAGCAACGCGTAGAAGAAATAGCTCAAATGCTCGATGGTAAAAACTTTTCTACTTCTGCACAAGAGCACGCAAAACAACTTTTGCTCAGTTAAAATTAATATCTTTGTAGTCTAAAATTAAAATAACTAAACACACATATAATGTCGTACAATTTATTAAAAGGAAAGAGAGGAATTATTTTCGGTGCTCTTGATTCAAACTCCATCGCTTGGAAGACAGCTGAACGAGTTCACGAAGAAGGAGGTACTTTTGTTCTGACTAATGCTCCAATCGCGATGCGAATGGGTACCATTAATGACTTAGCTGAAAAGACAGGATCTCAAATTATCCCTGCTGATGCAACAAGTGAAGAAGATTTAGACCATTTGATTGCCGAGGCTACTAAAATTTTAGGAGGAAAACTCGATTTTGTTCTTCACTCTATTGGAATGTCTGTAAACGTAAGAAAAGGCAGAGCTTATACTGATGAGAATTACGATTTTACAACCAAAGGCTGGGATGTATCAGCTCTTTCATTTCACAAAGTGATGAAATCTCTTTACAAAGCTGATGCGATGAATGAGGGTGGATCAATTGTAGCACTTACCTATATGGCTGCTCAGAGAACCTTCCCAGATTACAACGATATGGCTGATAACAAAGCATATTTGGAATCAGTTGCTCGTTCATTTGGTTATTTCTTTGGAAAAGAAAAAGGAGTTAGGGTAAATACAATTTCTCAATCTCCAACCCCTACGACTGCTGGTCAAGGAGTAAAAGGATTTGATGGATTTATATCTTATGCTGAGAAAATGTCTCCACTTGGTAATGCAACAGCATTAGATTGTGCAGACTACACAGTGAGTTTGTTCTCTGACCTCACGCGTAAAGTAACCATGCAAAACCTGTTCCACGACGGCGGATTCTCTAATACGGGAGTAAGTCAAGAGGTGGTTGATATGTTTACTGAATAATAGTATTTGATAAATCATATAAAGCCATCCTACTAGGGGTGGCTTTTTAATTGGTGGATATGGCAATAAAACTTTCTTTGGTAATACCTGTGTACAACAGACCTGATGAAATTCAAGAGCTTCTAGACTCCTTGACCAATCAGTCAGTGTTGCCAGATGAAGTTGTTATTGTAGAGGATGGGTCTTCACGTTCATCAAAGTCTGTTGTTGATTCTTTCTTAGATCGATTAGCGATAAGTTACTTTGAAAAGCCGAATTCTGGACCAGGAGCTTCTAGAAATTATGGTATGAAACGCGCGAAGGGAGACTATTTTATCATCCTAGATTCGGATTGTATTCTTCCAAAGGATTATATCGCATCCATTCACCAATCCTTAAAAGATTCTCCTGTAGATTTTTTTGGAGGTCCTGATAAGGCACATTCTAGTTTTAGTTCACTTCAGAAGGCGATTGATTACGCCATGACCTCAGTGTTGACGACTGCAGGTATTAGAGGAGCCATTGCCAAGCGCTTCCAGCCAAGGAGTTTTAATATGGGAATCTCCAAAGAGGCTTTTGAAGCCAGTGGTGGATTTTCAAATATACATCCAGGAGAAGATCCAGATTTAACATTAAGGCTCTGGAAACTAGGATTTAAGTCAAGTTTGTTTAAGGATAGTTTTGTATACCACAAGAGGAGAATCAGTTGGAAGTTGTTTTATAGACAACTCTATAAATTCGGATCGACACGACCTATTTTAAATCGTTGGCACCAACGAAAGCTAACCATAATTTATTGGCTGCCTCTTTTGTTTGCGATGGGCTTGTTAGGGTCATTTATAATGTACATCTTAGGATATCCCAAACTATTTTACGTGTATGTGACTTATGTTTTTATTATTTTTATTCACGCAAGTCTAAAAACTAAAAACCCTTTGATCGCATTGAAGTCTATTGGAGCGATACTTATAATGTATACTGCTTATGGTATAGGTTATTTAAACAGTTCACTTAGAATGTGTTGTACTAATAAGAAGGCTGAGGAACTTTTTCCGCATTTGTTTTTTAAAAACTAACTCATGATCAAATCTATTTTTGGAACAATCAACAGTAGAAAGTTCAAGTACTTCTTGATCTTTTTGACGATTTCCTTCTTGGTTTGGTTTTTCGGAAGGCTGTCGGAAGAATATCAGTCTGAAATTCAGATAAAGGTCGCCTATAAGGATGTTCCAGCTAATTTATTCTCAGCGATTAACAATCCAAAGACCATAAGGATTAGAGTAAAGGCAAAAGGCTTTACATTGATGAGATCTCAATTGAACAATTACCAGGTTGTTCTATCGATGAGTAATTTAGAATCCAAGAGTGGAATCTATCATATGTCAACTGAAAATTTAATCAATCAAATCAAGTCACAATTACCCACACAACTTGAGTTTTTATCGGTAAACACTACGGATATTGC
>DAIRFL010000118.1:0-6557 GCA_036795105.1 Flavobacteriaceae bacterium
ATTTTAGCCTGAGAAGTACTGACTTTTTTAGAAGTAGTACTGTCCTTTTTGGAAGCAGTACTGTCTTTTTTTACCTCTTGAGGCTTGTTGGAACCAGCTTTCTTTGTAGCAGTAGTATCCTTCTTAGATTCCCCTTCTTTTTTAGAATCGGCCTCCTGGTCTTTTTTGTTTTTATTTCGAGCTTCTAAGAGGGCTTTTTTACGAGCCTCATAATCTGCTTTTCGCTTCGCTCTAGCTTCTTCTTGTTTTTTCTTTTTCTCCTCTAATTGTTTAGCTCTTTGATCGACAACTTCTTTCTTTTGATCTTCTCGCTCCACAACAGCTTCATTTGGATTGATATCATTCTCTTCGTCCTCTTTAGAATTGATTTCTTTATCGGATTTAGCGTAATTGGACTTGCGATCAATCTTAGCGAATTCCTCTAAAATCATATCGCTTAAATCATAGCGCTTTTGAGAATAGAGTAAATTGGCTTCATCAGACTTTTGAAAAATAAAGTCAAACTTTTTATCCTCACCTATTTTCTTAATGATTAAGAAGAGTTCGTCTTGAATAGGTTGCATAATCGCCTTTTGCTGAAACATTAAATCTCCAGTAGGTCCAAAGCGTTGTTGTTTGTATTGAAGCAGTTCTTTGATAGAGGCATTTATTTCTAATTCTCTGTCTTTTATGAGTTCATCCGTTAACAAAACTCGCTCAACTTCGAGTGCATTTTTTAAACCCTCAATCACTTGTTCTCTAGCAGCAATTTCCTGTTTCCATAGTTCAACCTTAGTGTCCAAGCTCTTCTGAGCAATGTCATAAGCTGGAACTTTTGTAAGCACGTAATCCAAGTCAACAAAACCTACTCTTACCCCTCTTTGTGCAAAGAGGCTCACACTACTTAAAAGCAGTGCCATAAACAGCAAGGATTTAATCGAATTATTCATTTTTTAAAATTGTTGTCCAATAATAAAGTGTGTTTGCCATCCACTAGGTCCTACGGATCCTGGTTGATTATCAGAATCAAATCCGTAACCGAAATCGATTCCAAGTAATCCAAATGCTGGCATAAACACACGAATACCAACACCGGCAGATCGTTTCATATCAAACGGATCGAATTCCTTAAAAGTATTAAAAGCATTACCAGCTTCCAAAAATGTCATCGCATAAATTGAAGCTGAAGGCTTCAATGTCAACGGATAACGTAACTCCATCGAGAATTTATTGTACACTACTCCACCTTCTTGTTGACCTGTAATAGGATCTAATGGGGTTAGTGATTGATTTTCATATCCTCTTAACTGTACCACATCTCTACCGTCAAGGGTAAAGTTTCCGAGACCATCACCTCCAACGAAGAAACGCTCAAAAGGCACAGATCCAATATCGTTATTATAATGTCCTAAGAATCCAAATTCAGTATTGGTTCTCAATACTAATTTATCGATGATTCTAGTAAACCAATCTCCTTTGATCTTTACTTTGTAGAACTCCAACCACTTAAAACGTGCTTCTTCTAATTCTTCAAGCCTTCTAAGTTGTACAGCTGAAGCTTCTCCACGGGATCTCAAATCGATGATTTCATCACTTTCTTCTTTGATCGCTGCAAAATCCTTGCCAGAACCCATTAGTGAAAATGGAGGTGATAGTTTTGCAGTAAACTCAAAGTTGGATCCAGTCGTTGGGAAAATTGGGTTAGGTCCCGAAGATTTTCTAGAAAGTCCAAAAGTATAGGTCAATGAGTTTGAGGATCCATTACCGAAGTTAAAGAGTCCAATATTGTAATTGTTAAAATCGTATTGTTGGTATCCCAATGCGGTTGATAGTGTAAAGAAATCATCGGGCCATTGTAAGCGTTTTGCAAGTCCTACAGACATCCCTGTAATAGCAAATGATCTCGATTTATCTACATCTCTTCTGATATAATCATAAGAGAACTGTTGCGTTTTCGAAAGTGAGATGTGGAACTGTACAGGTTTCTTTCCTCCGAGCCATGGCTCAGAAAAATTTAAGGAATACACCTTAAAAGTTCTCGAGGCTTGAAGACGAAGGGCAAAGTTTTGTCCGTCACCCATGGGTACTGGCTGATAAGCTTCTTTGTTGAAAATATTTTTCATTGAGAAGTTGTTAAACGCCAATCCTAAGGTTCCGATAAAACCACCTCCACCATAACCTCCTTGGAGTTCAATTTGAGAGGATCCAGACTCAACAAGATCGTAGTGCAAGTCTACTGTACCAGAGTTCGGATCTGCATTTTGAACATCTGGAGAAATCTGCTCTGCATCAAAAAATCCAAGTTGTCCTAATTCGCGAATTGATCGAATAATATTGTCTTTTGAATAACGTTGACCTGGACGAGTTCTGAGCTCTCTAAAGATTACGTGATCATTAGTTCGGTCGTTTCCAGCTACTGTAACGTGATTTAAAAAGGTCTCTTTACCTTCGATAATACGGATCTCAAAATCGATGGTGTCATTTGCAGCTGCAATCTCAACTGGATTGATACTAGAGAATAAATAACCGTTGTTCTGATAGAGATTGGTCACATCTTCTCCATCTGGTTTTGAATTATCAGCAATTCGCTTGCGCAATAATACTCCATTATAGGTGTCCCCTTTTTTGATTCCTAAAACCGTACTGAGTTGTTTGTCGGTATAGACAGTATTTCCAACAAAATCTATATCCCCAAAGTAATAGCGTTTTCCCTCTTCTACTTTGATTTTAAGTCCGATACGTTCCTCTCCTATTTTAGTGAGGGTATCTGATATAATACGCGCATCTCTAAACCCATTTTCTGCATAGGCATCGATGAGCAGTCCTAAATCTTCCTCGTAATCTTCTGGAATGTATTTTGATTTTTTCCAGAACCTACCTGGGAAAGTTACCTTGGTCTTCTTAAGTGCCTTCTTGAGCTTTTTAGCCTTTAGGTTTTCATTTCCTTCAAATACAATTTCAGAAATCTTAACCTTTGACCCTTTGTCAATATTTATAATTACTTGCTGAGAATTCGTAGAAGTAGTGTCGTTTTTAGTAGCTATCGCAACCTTTGCGTTTAAAAACCCTTGGTCTTTATATTTGTTTTCTAAGTAGTTCTTCGTATTAGAAATCAAACTCTTTGTGATTTTCTTACCTTTTTTAAGATCGGTATCATCTACGATATCAGACACTTTTCTGGGGTTAATTCCCACAACCTTTACCTCTGAAAGCACAGGGCGTTCAATGATCTCTAATTCTAAAAAAGCCTGATCACCTTCTACCTTATTTAAATAAAAGTTGATATCAGAAAAAAGTTCTAAATCCCACAGCTTATTGATAATTGTACTGATTTGTTCCCCTGGAATAGTGATGGGCATTCCCTCTCTAAGTCCTGTGTAGGTTTTTACTGTCTGCTCGTTATAGGTTTGTAAACCCGTTATTTTAAGCTCAGCAATGATGTATTTTTTCCCGTTGTCGTAGTCTGTTTGAGCTTGTAGACTCAGACTGCTAAATACGCAGGCCAATACTATAAATATGCGAGTAATAGTCGACATCTTCTTACTCGTCCAGTTGTTCACTTGTTTTTCCAAATCTTCGTTCTCTATTTTGGTAACTGACAATTGCCTTAACCAATTCTTCTTTGTTAAAATCAGGCCAATACTCATTGATAAAATACAATTCGGCATAGGCAATTTGCCAGAGCATAAAATTGCTAATTCGATGTTCTCCACTGGTTCTTATAAGCAGATCCACATCGGGCAAATTATGCGTGTAAAGATGAGTATTTATAATCGATTCATCAATTTTTTCAGTAGAAATTATATTATTTTTAACGTTGTCCGCTATCTTTTTTACAGCCTGAACCAATTCGACTCTAGATCCGTAACTCAACGCTAGCGTAAGAGTCATTCCTTTATTAGAACTCGTTTTATCTAAAACCTTTTGCAATTCTTTATAGGCCTTGGGAGGTAACATTTCTATAGCTCCAATAGTATTTAATCGAATATCGTGCTTCATAAAACTATCGAGCTCCTTATTAAGGGACTTGACTAATAATTTCATCAACAAGGCAACTTCGTGTTTTGGGCGGTTCCAATTTTCAGTAGAAAAGGTGTAGAGCGTTAAATAATCTATTCCTAATTCAACTGCAGCTTCTACTGTTCTCTTTACTGCTTTTACTCCCTGCGAATGTCCAAAAGTTCTTTTTTCTCCTCGTTCTTTTGCCCAACGACCATTGCCGTCCATGATTATGGCGATATGAGCTGGTATGTTTGAAGGATTTATTGAGTTTGACATCTTAATTATAGCATTGAGTACAGGGTTTCTTTCCAAAAGTATAGGTAAGAGTCATCCCTGAGAACACATACCAATCCTTAGAAGCAGTATTGCCAAATACATAGGGTTCATACTCTTGACCTAGTGGATGAGATCCATCTAAATTATCGTTAAAGCTATAGCGAATTCCGCTTTCAAGAGCTGCTACAAAATACTTTGCAAGCTTGTACTTAACTCCCATAATGAGCGGTAATGCGAATTGGTATTTTCTTCCCAATGGCTGAAATCCATTAGTATTGTTCTCGTAGTATGAATCCTCATATTGATAGTAACTCACACCTGTAAAGAGATAAGGAGTCCAAGAAGCATTAAAACGGTGTAATTCAAAGGATTTAAAGTTAACTTCTAATCCAGCGGTGAGATCTCTTAAATTCGTTTGATTGCTATAAGCTCTATTAGCTCTAGCTGGAATATTGGAAACTGCATCATCCATTATTAGATTTGTATGAGTCGTTGAAATCCTCCAAGTATACCTCAGACTCTTATTCCATTTAAACAAAACGCCATAGGCTGGGGAATTGGGATTTATATACCAAGACGGTCCAATATCAGATATCGTATTAGCACCACCCACAAAGACTCCTGCTTCAAATACTTGAGCTGGAGCTGCTGTGCTTATAAACACCAATATGAAAAACCACTTTAACTTCATTTTACAAAGGAGGCAAATTTAAAAAAATTGTTTAGATATAACGAGAATTGCCTTACTCATTCTATAACTCCATTTTTGGATTATTAGTACCTCAATTTCGTTTATCTTCTCCCCACAACAATTTATTTCTAAGGGTTGAGATAAAACTCTCTGAATTAAACTTGACCATTTTTACCTTAAATGCTGCTTTTTTAATAATCAACTCTGTTCCTGTTTCAACAACAGCCAATCTCGAATCTAAAGAAAGAACGTGCTGTGGTTCTCTTCCAGAAACTTTTATTTTGATCTCTGTGTCTTCAGACACTACTAAGGGGCGTGCGTTTAGGTTGTGTGGTGCAATTGGAGTCAGGACCATCGATCGCGTTAAAGGAGCAATAACAGGCCCTCCACAACTAAGCGAATATCCGGTTGATCCCGTTGGAGTTGCTACAATGAGACCATCTGCCCAATAAGAGGTTAAGTATTCGTCATCTAGATAGGTGTCAACAGTAATCATAGAGGTTGTATCCTTTCTGATGACCGTGATTTCATTGAGTGCAAAATTTAAGTCGAAACCCAGAGAGGCAGCATTCTCTAAACTGATTAAAGAGCGTTCTTCAATGGTATAAGCCCCTGCGATAAATTCAGTTATTACTCGTTGCACCTCTTCTTTATTAAAAGTAGAGAGGTATCCCAATCTTCCGGTATTGATTCCAACTATAGGAACGCCAGAATCTTTTACAATGGTAACGGCTCTTAACATGGTTCCGTCTCCACCAAAACTCACAAAGAGATCAAAGCTTTGATCTAGACCAGCCACAGCTTCAAAAACATCAGCTTTAATATCGCAGTCGTGATCGCGCAAATGATCTAAGAATACCGATTCGAAAACGACCTCTGCATTGATCTTGTCAAGTGCTTTTAAAAATTCAACTACTGAATGAGAATCACTTTCTTCTATCTTATGTCCGTATAAGGCTACTTTCATCAGAGGTTTAAATAAGCGTTAAAATATGCTGCGTGATCTTTAAGGGTTTGTTTAAGGTGATCTGAAGCATCCGAATACAGGAGCTGATAACCCTTTCTCGAAATTGCCTCTACTACCATATCACAATTTTGAATTGCAATTTTTACCGTAATTTCAAGGCGGTGTTCCTGCTGGGTCGTCACAAGAATTCCTAATAATTTACCCCCGTTGCGTTCGATTAAATCTACAATAGGACTAAAATTTGATTCCTGCTCATCCAAACTCAAAACAATAATATAACCTTCTTGCTGAATCAGCGATAAACTCAAAATACCCTTGTTTAATTCGTCGTAGCGATAGGCACCACAATAGTGTTGCTGTTCATCTACTACGGCTAATACATCGGTATTTAGATTTGAGAAAAGTTCAAATGCATGAAACCAGTGTAGGTCGTTTAAAATACAATCGGGTTTTAATAAATAAGCAAAACTATTGAGCTGTTTGTTTGGATCTAAATCTACAGCTAATTCTAAGGACATCACTCCTAAGAACAATGAGTTTTCAACGATTATAGCAGCGGATAAGTGTTCTTTTTCTAGATAAGCCACAAGATCTCCAACACAGTCTTGAAGAGTAAATAAACGAATGTCCGTATTGAGAGCG
>DAIRFL010000119.1:0-6506 GCA_036795105.1 Flavobacteriaceae bacterium
CAATATATTATAATGAATAACTTTAATAAGACAACAGAGTCTGACTCGCTACATAATAATTTAGACAAAAAAGCAGCAAAAGAACTCCTCGAAGGTATTAATGATGAGGATCAAAAAGTTCCTTTAGTCGTACGTCAATGTATTGATCAAATTGAACCTTTAGTCAATGCCTTAGCTGATCGTTATGAAAAAGGTGGGCGTCTATTTTATATAGGAGCGGGTACCTCTGGAAGACTAGGAGTAGTCGATGCCTCTGAAATACCACCTACTTTTGGAATGCCTTTTGATCGAGTAATTGGGATCATAGCTGGAGGTGATTCAGCGATACGAAAAGCGGTTGAATTTGCCGAAGATGATACCCAGCAAGCCTGGAAGGATCTTTTAGAATACGACATCAACACCAATGATGTGCTTGTTGGAATTGCTGCTTCAGGGACCACTCCCTATGTGATCGGTGGTGTTGAAAAGGCTCGGGAAATGGGAATTTTAACTGCCTGTATTACCAATAATTCTGGTTCTCCTCTTGCCAAAGCAGTTGATCTTCCAATTGAAGCTGAAGTAGGTCCTGAATTTGTAACAGGAAGCACCCGTATGAAAAGTGGAACCGCACAAAAATTGATTCTCAATATGATCTCCACAACCTATATGATTCTCGTAGGTAGAGTTAAAGGAAATCGAATGGTTCACATGCAGCTCTCCAACAATAAACTCGTCGATCGAGGGACTCGATATGTAGCTGAAGCTTTAAATTGTTCCTATGAAGAGGCCAATAGACTCATCGAAAAACACGGTAGTGTGGATGAAGCTATTTCTAATTTTTCGACAAAATAGACCAATTTTCAATTGTCGAATAAGTGATGAATCACTGCTATATTGACAATATGATAATCAAATAGATACTTGATTTTCAAATTCTTACTATTTAGTTAATATAAGAGATGAATGGGCTTATTATTTGTCTTTGGGGATTATTAGCCTTAAATTTGCAGCTATGGAACTCATTACAGATTTAAGTAAGAACAGCAGAATCCTAACTTTTCACTATCAGGTTTTTAGAAACCAGTCGGATAAATTTATCCCTCCCTCAAACTAAAACACCCTTCTATTTAATCGATGATCGTCGGTAAATTATAGCAAATGCTATCAATTTACTTTGACTCGTTTTATCTATCTATCACCGATCAATCACAAAGACAAAAGGAGAATATACCGCCTCAAATAGGGTATATAATTAGTAAATACATTATGAAATTAATTAAGGTTAAAAGAACCACACGTTACGAAAAAAGATACACTAAAAAAATGGGAGAGTTGACTACAACAGTCACCTATATCAAAAAATATATACTCGGTATCCCAACTAAAGTATTGCACAAATACCGTATGACTTATTACGGGGAAATCAAAGATTGCGATCAGTGCAATTTATTGGCATAAACTTTAGTAAACACTATTCACATAAAAATACAAAATGAAAGTACTTGTAATTGGAGCAGGTAACATGGGTCTTACCTATGCTACAGGAATGTCCAAATCTAAAATTTTAAAAAAACACAATATAATGGTCTTAGATAAGTCTGTAGAGACCCTTCAAAAGATCGAAAAAATTGCTCATTTTGATGCTATGGATAAACTCGAGGACTGTGTTCCTCAAGCCGATATAATTTTTATAGCAGTAAAACCCTATCACTCTGAGGAATTGTTTAGTCGAATGAAATCATTGGTTAATTCCAATCAAATGATTGTTTCGATTATGGCTGGAGTCACCATTGATTTTATCAAAAATTCTTTGGGAATCGATAGAATTGTCAGAGCAATGCCAAACCTTCCCGCACATGTAGGGAAGGGACTTACTAGTTATGTCTCTTCAGATGAAGTTTCGTATTTGGAACTTATATTAGTCGAAGAACTACTCAATACCACTGGAACATCTATTCGTGTTAAAGAAGAAAAATTCATCGATGCCTCTACTGGAATATCGGGTAGTGGTCCTGCTTATGTTTTTTATTTTATGGAGAGCATGATGGAAGCAGCTCGTCAAATGGGGTTTTCAGAACGCGTTTCAAAAGTATTGGTAAGTCAAACCTTTTCAGGAGCAATAGAACTGTTTAACCAATCAAATATCAGTCCTGACGATTGGATGGATAAAGTAGCCTCAAAAGGAGGAACTACCCGTGCTGCATTAGATTCAATGCACACTAACAAGGTAGATGAATTGATTAAAGAGGCCGCATTTGCTGCTTTTAATAGAGCAGTTGAATTAGGGGAGGAGTACTAATGAAAAACAAAGAACTTATTGTTGTCAAGGTCGGTACGAATGTGATGACCAATAAAGACAATAGAATTGTACGCCCAGTACTCAAAAACCTCGTCAAGCAAATTTCTGAATTATACGAACGAGACATTCAAACCATTTTAGTTTCTTCAGGATCAGTCATAGCTGGGAAAGAAGTGCTCGGAAATTCTAATATTGAAGACAAGACAAAACGCAGACAGGTCTATTCATCCATAGGACAGCCTAGAATGATGCGTCTATACTACAATATCTTTAGAGATTACGGTATGAAATGCGCTCAGGTACTCCCTACTAAAAGGGATTTTAATCCTGGAGTACATCGAGATAATATGATTAATTGTATCGAAGGACTATTAGAAGAAGGAGTGGTTCCTATCACCAATGAAGACGATGCAGTCTCTCTAGAGATGTCTATGTTTTCAGATAATGATGAATTGGCAACCTTGATTGCAGAACTAATGAATGCATCGAGAATGATTTTACTAACCGATATAGATGGTCTGTACAATGGACACCCTGACAAGGAACACACAAAGTTGATTTCTGATGTTGAACCCAAAGAAAATTTAACGAGGTATATCTCTGAAGATTCTAAGGAAGAAGGCGAAGGAAGAGGAGGAATGGGTTCTAAATTGAACCACGCTCAATTAGCTGCAAAAAAGAATATTACTACCTATATCGCTAATGGGAAAAAGAAAAACGTCATCGTAGATATCATTGACGGAAAACAGGTAGGTACTAGAGTTTCACTTTAAAATAAACACGAACTGTGCTATTAACAGAACACTTAAAAAACAAGGTATTGGCTTCAATGGAAGCCTTATTAAATAAAAATAGATCGAGCTTATTAGAAGCAAATAGAAAGGATTTAGACGCTTTTACAAGAGAGGATCAAGCTTTATACGATCGATTGATTGTCACCGATCAAAAAATCGATCAAATGATTCAATCGGTCAGAGAAGTTCGTCTGCAAGAAGACCCTGTCGATCAAGTAATCGAGAGTAAGATATTAGAGAACGGACTTAAAATCATCAATAAGACTGCTCCCTTTGGGACGATTATGATTATTTATGAATCGAGACCCGATGTCACCATTGAAGCGGCAGTACTCGCCTTTAAGGCAAATAACAAAATACTTCTCAAAGGAGGAAAAGAAGCCTATTACAGCAATAAGAAACTGGTTGAGTTTTGGCATCGAGCATTAGCTCAAAACGAGTTGTCCTCTGATTATATTCAGTTTTTAGAAATGGATAGGACTCAAACTCAGGCATTTTTAAAAGAGCCAGACCAAGCTCTTGATTTAATTGTTCCTAGAGGAGGAGAACGATTGATTGATTTTGTCAAGCAATACGCCAAATGTGCTGTACTTGTCAGTGGAAGAGGAAATAACTTTATGTATGTCGCAAAGGATGCTGATTGGAAGATGAGCCTTGAGGTCATCGTCAATGCCAAAACAGATAAGATTTCTGCCTGTAATGCACTCGACAAAATAGTAATCGATAAAGGAATTGAACAGTACCGAGAAAAATTGGAGGAACTCAATAGTTTATTAGAGTCTCTTCAAGTTGAGGTTGTAGTCGACACTAATACCTCAAAAGTCCTTACTGAGAATACCATCATAGAGGATGAAACCCTATGGAAAGAAGAATTTTTAGCGATGAAGTGTTTAATAGGGAGTGTTTCCTCTCAAGAAGAAGCAATGAGTCTAATTAACGAACACTCTGGGGGACATTCAGCGATTATTATGACTGCAAACGACAGTGATGCGCTTTTGTTTATGCAAGAAGTCGATTGTGCTGCTGTGTATCAGAACGCCTCTAGTAGATTTACTGATGGAGGACAGATGGGAGTAGGTGCTGAGCTCGCAATCAGCACTGATAAATTACATCATAGAGGACCTTTAGGATTAAAGCAATTGGTCACCAATAAATACTATGTTTTTGGAAGTGGTCAAACTAGAAACTAAGAGATTTAAGAATTAGTAAATACTTCTTAATTATTCTTTCATTTTTCTTCTTTCTTTTTTTCTTGGGCTTGGGCTCTGGTAATTCTCGAACAGTTCTTCGAATGAGTTCGCTGAGCCATTCTCGATCCTCTAATTGATGTTCAATTAAGAAGCTCATTTTTGCCCCGGGGTATGCAGGAGCCTCTACAACATCACCGATAAACGACCTTCCTGCTTGGGTGGGTTTGATAAAGAATTTGTTATCACAGATCAGTCCAAAAATTTTATCATCGGAGTAGATGCCGTACTCACCAAACATTTTAAGTGTTCTGATTTGACCAGCATTGTCAATTTGGTCTACAATAAAATCCACAAAATCTTGATTGGTAGCCATGTCTTTAGATTGATAACTACAATTTAGTTAATTAATCTAAGAGCAAAAAAAAAGGAACCTGAAAAGGCTCCTTTTTTGTCGGGGTGGCAGGATTCGAACCTGCGACCTCCGCGTCCCAAACGCGGCGCGATAACCGGGCTACGCTACACCCCGAAGAATTATCGGATGCAAATATAAGCTAACTAATGATAAATCTATATCTTTATTCAAAAATTTTTTTAAACATGAACAAACCCCTCTTTACTACCGTTTTATTATTCTTATTCAGTCTGACAATAGTTGCACAAGATCCTCCCAATCGAGTGAGTGATCCCAAGGATGATTTATTTAAAGTTGAAACCATTATCAGTGATATTAGTTCTCCATGGGGACTGGTCTTTTTAAAAGACGGTTCTATGTTGATTTCTGACAGAGGTGGAGATTTAATCCTCTATAAGGGAGGTGCGAAAACCATCGTTAAAAATACTCCTGAAGTTTACGATAACAATCAAGGAGGATTATTGGATTTAGAACTACACCCCGACTATGAAAACAACGGCTGGATTTATATGTCTTATTCCTCTAAAGATGGGGAAGGGAAAGGAGCACATACAGCACTGGTACGTTTTAAATTAATTAGTGGATTGATGATTCAACTTGAAACCCTTTACAAAGGAAGCCCCAATACAACCAAGGGACATCACTTTGGCTCCCGAATTGAATTTGATCATCAGGGATATGTGTATTTGAGTATTGGAGATCGAGGAGCACGAGATGAAAACCCTCAGGACATCAAAAAAGACGGAGGAAAAGTATACCGATTCCACGATGATGGAAGGATTCCAAAAGACAACCCATTTGTTGGAGTACCTGGAGCTAAAGAAGGGATTTATTCTTATGGACATCGAAATCCTCAGGGAATGATTTTTCATCCTTCTCGAAAAGAGATTTGGGTTCACGAACACGGTCCTAGAGGTGGTGATGAAATCAATATCGTAAAAGCTGCAAAAAACTACGGATGGCCTATCAGTACTTATGGAATTAACTATAGTGGAACACCTATTAAGTCTGATACCGATCAAACAGAAGGTATTGAAATGCCAATTCATTATTGGTTGCCCTCTATCGCTCCATCGGGAATGTGTATGGTAACTTCTGACAAATACCCTCAGTGGAAGGGGAATCTTCTTGTGGGATCCTTAAAGTTCGCTTATCTGGAACGTCTGGTATTGGACGGGACCAAAGTCACTTACAGAGAGCGACTCTTAAAAGACATCGGAAGAGTCAGAAATGTGAGACAGGGTCCAGATGGATACCTCTATGTAGGGGTCGAAGGAAAGGGAATTCTAAGACTGGTGCCTAAGTCCTAATAAACAACAAAACCTAGCAATGCTAGGTTTTTTTATGCGTTGTTGTCAATGAGAATTTACTTATTGTACGTTCGTTGGTGATGTGTGTATATTAAAAGAGCTGCACCGATAATAGTAAGGTTCTTAATGATGTATTGCCCCACAAGAGTTGGGGTAAACATAAAGGCCCATGAATCTTTTGGCAGCATAACCATCGGTAAAAAAGTGGAAAGCATATGGAGTAAAAACACCCCTACTGCTAGTTTAGTATACTTTGGAAACAGGAATAAAATTCCAATTAAACATTCAAAAATTCCAAAAAGCGGAATAAACGTTGAATCGTCTAAAAAGTAATTGATGGTGTATTCACTTAAGTTCTGCACCAAAGCTTCTGCAGGAGAGATTCCAATTGTCTTTAAGATTCCAAACCAAAAATAAACTACGAATAAACTGATTCTAGTGTATTTTATAACCTTGTTTTCATCTAACTTCATACTGACTGTTTGTTTGATTTGCTCCAAATGTACAATCTTGATTAATAAA
>DAIRFL010000120.1:0-6478 GCA_036795105.1 Flavobacteriaceae bacterium
GAATTAGAGTAGATTAATTTATTTATCGTAATATTGCGATAAATAATCTAATTATGAAATTATCTGAATTAAAAATCCTATTGGAGGATATCGATTTTTTACAATTTAAACTATGGGATGGAAGCTTGGTACCCAAACATTTTCACGTAACGGAAATAGGGTGGGTTAACAAACACTTTATCGATTGTGGTGGAGTTATTAGAACAGAACAAAAGATTAATTTTCAACTCTGGTATTCGGATGACAAGGACCACCGTTTAGCTCCAGAGAAATTAATCCATATCATTGAACTCTCGGAAAAAGCACTTGGATTAAAAGATGCTGAAATAGAGGTAGAATACCAGAGCAATACTATTAGCAAATACGATCTTGGATTTGAAAAGGATGCTTTTGTACTCCTGCCTACTCAAACGGATTGTTTAGCTAAAGACAATTGTGGAATTGAAGTTAAAAAACCAAAAGTAAAACTATCAGAACTCCAATCTAGTTGTTGTGAACCTGGTAGTGGATGTTGTTAGCATGGAATTTATAGCAGTCACTGAAGAAAACTATCCAGAGCTCGTCCAAATTTACCAACAGGGCATTGCTACAGGTATGGCAACTTTTGAAACCTCAGCACCCTCATATGAAGATTGGGATCAGGCTCACCTCCCCTTTGGAAGAATCCTCGCTGTAGAGAATGATCAGGTCCTCGGATGGGCGTCACTTGCCAAGGTTTCTGATCGTTGTGTCTACGGAGGCGTTGCTGAAAATTCCATCTACGTCACCCCTTCTGCTCAAGGAAAAGGTGTGGGGACCAAATTGTTAAACAAACTCATCGAGATTAGCGAAGCCAATGGAATATGGACCCTTCAATGCGGTATTATGAGAGCTAATAAAGCTAGTATTGCACTACATGAAAAATGTGGCTTTAGAATCATCGGCTATAGAGAGAAAATCGGAAAACTTCAGGGAGTTTGGAAGGATAATATCATCCTTGAACGCAGGAGTACAAAGGTGGGAGTCGATTAAGATTTGTGCTTTATTTTTTCAAAGACTTTGACCAGCGCTTTTAAGAGTTCGAAAGGAGTTGTCAAAATTTGATAATGACCCTTTCCAAACATTTGTGGAAGGTAGAATTTAGCTTCCGCTTCAATCGCAAGTGCATAGGAATTAATTCCCCTTTCATTGAGTTCAGTCAAGGCTTGTTTTACATCCTTTACTCCATAGGCCCCTTCGTATTTATCGTAGTCATTGGGCTTTCCATCTGAAAGTAATATAACCCATTTATTTGTGGTATCTCTCTTGTCTAAGAGGGCTCCTGAATGTCTAAGTGCTGCTCCTATCCGCGTATATCCACTAGGTTGAATAGCTCCAATGCGATGTTTTGCCTTATCCCAATGATCATCGAAACCTTTCATGCTGACATAGGTCGAGTGATTTCTTGTTTTAGAGTAAAAACTATTGATTGAAAAGTCAATACCGAAATCGTTTAAAAGTTCTCCAAATAAAATAGAGACCTGTTTCTCTACATCGATGACACGATTTCCCCCAGCATAGCCATCACTGGAAAGACTCATGTCTAAGAGCAATAAAATAGACAAGTCCTTTTCTTTCTTTCGCTTTGACAGATAAATATTTTCAGAAGGAGTATGTCCAGAGTGAATATCGGTATAGAGGTCGATTACAGCATCCAAGTCGAATTCTTCACCTTGAGCCTTTCTTCGCTGCATCAAATACTTATTGTTGACTGTAGAGAGTAATTTCTTTAAGTTGATTAGAGTAGATTGATGCTCCTTAAGAGTGTCGGTATAGTATTTTGTGTCGGTCTTGAGAATTGTTTTTGGGTATACCTTACAAAACTTAGGTTTATAGGTTCGCTTGGAATAATCCCACTCATCGTAGCTGATATGAAAACCGTTTTGGTCAATATCAGCGCTTTCTGATACCGTGGTGTTTTCAATAAAATCTGCCTGATAAACCGAGTGCGCAGAATCGTCAACTCGTACAGTAAATTTCATCTTGATATCTTCTAGTGCATTCTCGTGATCTTCTAATTCATCGTCTCCATCCATATCTCTCCAATTCCCTCCGAATTCCTCAGCAGTCTCTACCTTTTCAAATTGATGCATGGTCGTGGCGTCCTCCATTTGTTTTTGATCCACCTCAACCGATACGATTTCCTCAACAGCTCCTGATTTAAGAATTGTTTCTACAGAATCTTCTTCTTTACTTCTAATCTTGTCGACTTTGTTGTTGCGTTTTTTTTCTAGTTCCTCTATAGAACTGTTAAGCATATACTTACCATAGATATAATGGAATACTGCCTTGTCGACATCCTTTGATTTACTCTTGTAAAGGTTTAGAAGTTTGTCGTAGATCTTTTCAGTCGATGGAAAGTCTGCAAACAACTCTTTGAGGACCTTTTTTGAGTTTTGTTCAGCAGCTATTCTAGAAGCTTTTAATTCAGTCTTACCTTCTGCTTGCCAATTGAGATGGAGATTTTTTTGAACTGATAAATACAGTACTCTAAATATATAGTAGTCGATGTTCTCTTCTAGGGTCTCAAACTCACAATACTCTTTTGGTAAAAAAAAGTTGTCATCCTTATACCCCCCTTCCTCTTCAGCTTCAAACAGTTCAATTGAATAGCCCGTCACAGCAGATGCAATTAAAGTCAATCGAGCTTTTAATTGATTTAAGTCTGCTCTATGAGCCAGTCTAGCTTGTTTCTCCTTTTTCTTTCTCTTAAAGTAATACGCTAGCTTGGTAAAGAGGTATTCATCTGGTTCAAATTCAAACATGGGGACTAATCATTGATTATATCATTAGATCACTCAAATTCTTTAGGGCTTCTAAGACCTCTAAATCATCACTAAGTGGTTCCACAATTCCAACGTGTACTGATAAGCGTTTGGGTAGTCCACTTTGAATTAGTTTTGCTGCATCGACAAGCAATCGAGTCGATACGGTCTCGGTGAGACCCAGTTCTTTTAAATTTCTGATTTTGGTTGCTATATTCACCAACTTTTTAGCGATCTCTTTACTGACCCCTGTTTCTTCAATTAGGATTTTTGACTCTAATTCAGCTGTTGGATAGTCAAAAGTTACAGCAATGAATCGCTGTCTTGTAGAGGGCTTTAACTCTTTAAAACCCCTTTGATAACCAGGGTTAAATGAGGCGACTAACATAAAGTCCTCATGAGCCTTTACCGTTTCTCCTAATTTGTCGATATAGAGCTCCCTTCTGTGATCTGTCAATGAGTGTATGGCTACAATGACATCGGGGCGTGCCTCTGCGATCTCATCGAGATAAATAATCGCGCCTTTTTTAACGGCAGTTGTAAGTGGACCATCCAACCAAATGGTTTCTGCTCCTTTAATAATATATCGGCCTATTAAATCGGTTGCTGAAGTTTCTTCATGACAGGCTATGGTAATAAAATCCTTGCCTAATCGATAAGCCATATATTCAATAAATCTCGATTTTCCAGTTCCAGTTGGGCCTTTTAATAAAAAGGGGAGTTTGTTGTTGTACGTTTGCTCAAAAACTTCAACTTCTTTGCCAACGGCTAGATAAAAAG
Source organism: Flavobacteriaceae bacterium (assembly GCA_036795105.1). Classification (GTDB taxonomy): domain Bacteria; phylum Bacteroidota; class Bacteroidia; order Flavobacteriales; family Flavobacteriaceae; genus MAG-120531. Next base: position 3,564 of record DAIRFL010000120.1, read on the forward strand.
GTTCTGTTCTATTCATAAAATTAATTCTTATTAATAAAAATCCAGAGTATACAAATTAACTAAAGGTGGGTATACTCTGGATTCATACATGCCTGTGACATGTATTTTTATATTAAGCTTCTAAAGCCTCATCGGTTGGTTGTCCGTGCTTAAAGAAGTCAATAATATACAAGCAAATACCTGTTGTAAACAAGGTTGCGCATAGCATCAATACGACAAAATGAATACTGATTTCTGCCTGTACTTCCATAAAGTCCATTTTAAATTTACGCTCGAGATATACCTGAGCTACACCGGCTACTCCAAAGGCGACCGTCATTCCGATCATCCCTATATTAGAGAACCAATAGGCCATTCTACCTCTGGAACTATCAAAGAGTTTTCTCCCTGTTAAATTCGGAAGCGCATAGCTGATTATTGATAGTACAATCATTCCATAGGCTCCCCAGAAAGCTAAGTGTCCATGCATCGCAGTAACTAAGGTTCCATGAGTGTAGATATTAGTCTGTGGAAGTGTGTGAGCAAAACCTAATAAACCAGCTCCCAAGAAGGATACTATAGCGGCTCCAAGAGTCCAATACAGCGCTAATTTATTTGGGTGCTTTTTCTCTCCTTTGCGATACATATTTACCGCGAACAAGGCCATTGCTAAGAATGCTAAAGGCTCTAATGCAGAGAAGATTCCACCTACGATGATCCAAATTTTATTCACTCCAATATAGTAATAGTGGTGACCCGTACCGAGAATACCTGATAAAAAAGTCAATCCTACAATGACATAGAGCCATTTTTCGATAACCTCTCTATCAACTCCGGTTAGCTTAATCAATAAGAAGGATAAAATACCTCCCATGATGAGTTCCCAAACACCTTCTACCCAGAGGTGAACTACCCACCATCTAAAGAAAGAATCCAGTACCTGTGAATCGAAATGCAGCATTCCAGGTAAGTATAATAGTGCAGCGAACAACAATCCCATACTCAGAACAAGCGCAGTTGTCGTCTTGCGTTTCCCTTTAAATAAGGTGACTAGAATAAGTCCTAAAAACAAGAGAACATTCACTACAACTAACCAGTCGAGTGGTCTAGGAATTTCAAGAAATTTACGCCCTTCCCAATAATTGAGGTGATATCCAACAATCGCAGCAACGCCAACTAAAGCCAAACTGATCAATTGTACATAGGCCAACTTAACATTGACGAGCTCTCGTTGAGCTTCTTCTGGAATAATATAATAGGCGGCCCCCATAAAACCAGAAAGCAACCATACAACTAATAGATTTGTATGAACGGCTCTAGCGGTGTTAAAAGGAATGAATTCGTGTAGATTGTCGAGTCCAACTCGTGCAAATCCCATGATGAAGCCATAGGTTATTTGCAGTACCAACAATAGCATAGACAGGGCAAAAAACCAATATGCTACTTTTTGTGATTTATATTTCATAATGATTTGGTTTAGTTGTTATTATCTTTAGCTAGAGGTGATACCATGGTGTCAAATCCATTGAGATCAATTGCTCCAATCCACTTAAAGAATTCCACCATATCAGCGGCTTCTTGATCACTCATAGCGTAAGCGACCATTTTTCTTCCATTGGGTTGCCATGGAGTTTTACTCTTAAGAATACTTTTAATTACTTCTTCTCCCTGTCCGTCGTATCTCATGTTTAAACGATCTACGACCTTAGTGAGTTCTGGAGCATAGTAGGCTCCCTCTCCTAAAATTGTATGACATCCCATACAATTATTAGACTCCCAAAGATTCTTTCCTCGAACTACGGCTTCTGTAATATTTTCATCGTTAGACTGATCTTGTGGCTCTGATAAAGAGAACACTGTCAATCCAATAAAAACGGCAAAAGTCACAAAAGTTCCCCCTAGAAAGAATGCTCTAGCTTGTTTTTTTGATAACATAGAAATTAGTTTTTAGTTGTTGATAATAAGACCTTTTGGTCTTAAATTGTCCTAAAAATATAGTATCACTACTAAGGATACAATGATAAATATCATACTATCACTGACTTATGGGGTGTGAATTGTATCGCTTTATTTAAAAAGTTATATTTACTATTATGAAAATAAAAATCCGTTCCCTTTTTATAATTGCTTTTATAGCATCCTATTCACTAAGTGCTCAGCACAAGGCAGCTTATCAACTATTTAATAGCAATGGGAAAAAAATTCACTACAAAAAACTCATCAAAAAATTAGATGGTGTCGATGTACTATTCTTTGGGGAGAATCACAACAACAGTATAGCTCACTGGCTTCAATATGAACTCGTAAAAGATCGATTTAAAAGGGACCGTATTCAACTCGGAGCTGAAATGTTCGAGGCGGATAACCAAGAAGCTTTAGACCAATACTTATCTGCGGATATCGATCAAAAAAAATTTGATACCATTGCAAGACTTTGGAAAAATTACAAAACAGATTACAAACCAATAGTCGATTTTGCAAAAGAACATCGGTTGTCTTTTACAGCTACCAATATTCCTAGAAGGCACGCTAATGCAGTATACAAAAAGGGTGGCTTTGTGGCGCTAGATCGTATTGGTGAACTCGAAAAAAATTGGGTAGCACCACTGCCGATAGTATTCGATTCTGAATTATCTCAATACAAAAATATGTTGACGATGATGGGTGAACACGGCAGTATCGATATGGTAAAAGCACAGGCTGCTAAGGATGCCACTATGGCTTATTTTATCGCAAAAAATTACAAGGAGGGATCTCAATTTATTCATTTAAACGGATCCTATCACTCTGATTTCCACCAAGGAATACTCTGGTATTTAGAAAGAGCATTGCCAGAGCTAAAAATAATCACCATCACAACCGTAGAACAAGATCAGCTTCATAAATTGGACAAAAAATACTACAAAAAAGCAGACTTTATCCTCTGTGTCGATGAG
>DAIRFL010000003.1:0-30760 GCA_036795105.1 Flavobacteriaceae bacterium
TTTTAATTCCTGGTCCTCAGACAAATTTGCATAGAGTTGATCGAGACCCTGATTTAAAAATTCATCTTGGTCCAAGAGCACCTTAAAGGTCGATGGAAGTTTTAGGTCCTTAGCAAAAGTTTTAATCAGTCGATGGTTGAACTTATCGATCGTAGAAATGTCGAAATAGGAATAATTGTGAAGTAGTTCTTTGAGTCTTTTTCGGGCTCTTGATCTCAGTTCAGTCGCATCTATTTTCTCTTCAGCATCTAAGTTGATTTGTTCTAAGACTTTTAGAAACATAAAGTTGTTAGATTCCTTTGCGTCAGAAAATTTTTGAAGATGGCTTAAGATCCGTCTCTTCATCTCATCTACAGCCTTATTGGTGAAGGTCAATCCCAAAATCTCTCTAAACGCTAGAGGTGCCTCATTGGAGAGCATCAAACTTAAATACCTAATGCTGAGCGTTGAGGTTTTGCCCGCTCCAGCAGCTGCACTGTATATCGTATATGGAGAACTCTGACTCATCTAAGGCAAGTTAAACAATCTTCTATTGAATCGTAATGATATCAAAAAGCATTTATTCACAATCTCTCCCCTTAAGGATTAACAAAATACTAAGACTTGGTTCTATATATATTTTGTAATTTTGATAGACATTAATATAAACACACAATTATGGCTTTTGAACTACCACAATTAGACTATGCATACGATGCATTAGAACCCCATATTGATGCAAGAACGATGGAAATTCATCATTCCAAGCACCACAATGGATATACGACAAACCTCAACAATGCAATTGCTGGGACCGATCTTGAAGGACAGTCAATCGAATCGATTTTAGGGTCGATGGATATGAATAACGGAGCAGTTAGAAATAACGGTGGAGGATTTTACAACCACTCTTTGTTCTGGAAGTGTATGGCTCCAAATGGAGGAGGACAACCTTCTGGAGCTTTAGCAGCAGCGATCGACAGTGCTTTTGGATCTTTTGATGGATTTAAAGAGGCCTTTGCCAAAGCAGCAGCGACTCGATTTGGATCAGGATGGGCTTGGCTCTGTGTTCACAAAGGTGGAGTAGTAGATGTTTGCTCAAGTGCTAATCAGGACAACCCTATCATGCCAGGAATCGGTTGTGGAGGATTTCCAATTTTAGGATTAGACGTATGGGAACACGCTTATTACCTCAACTATCAAAACAGAAGACCTGATTATATAGCAGCGTTCTTCAATGTAATTAACTGGGATTACGTCAGCGGATTATACGAGGCTCACAAATAGGCTTATAAAAACAGAGAAGGCGAAATACTAAATTTCACCTTCCCCCCAAATCTTACCAATAACAAGCTATAGGTGCTATCAGTAGTGCCAATTTACTAAAGTTATTGGTGAGATTTTTTTGTTTTCGATAAACGACTTATCAACTAGGTTTTCAATTAGTAAGCGCGTTCGCTTTTCCCTTCGTAGAAGTTTACAAAGGCTCTGTTGACCACTCTGTTCCCTCCTGGGGTAGGATAATCTCCTGTAAAGTACCAATCTCCTAAATGTTCAGGACAGGCCTTGTGAAGGTTTTCAATAGATTGGAATACGATTTCAACTTCTGCATTAATCTCTTCAGAGGTCAGCATCTGAGAAATCTTCTCAGAGATTTGTTCTGGGCTAAAAGGAGCGTAAAAGTCTTTTACATAATTCACTACATCCTCGTCTAAAGAATCCAACTGAGTGAGACATTTTTTGTAGATCTCCTCTACCTTATTCATCGAATTGTGATCCTTGTGGAGTTCTAAGGCCGCTCTAAAAGCGATAAAGTCTTCTAGTTTTGCCATATCGATCCCATAACAATCAGGATAGCGAATTTGAGGCGCAGATGAAACTACAATAATCTTCTTAGGACCTAAACGATCGAGTATTTTTATGATACTCTTTTTAAGAGTAGTCCCTCTTACGATACTGTCGTCAATAATCACTAGGTTGTCGTCCTTTTTGACTGATCCATAAGTGATGTCGTAAACGTGAGCAACTAAATCATCTCTACCGCTATCTTGAGTGATAAAGGTTCTGAGTTTGGCATCTTTGATGGCTACCTTTTCAATTCTAGGACGAATGTCTAAAATCTCGTGTACTTCTTCACTGCTGAGCTGTCTTCCGCCCTTGAGAATCATTTCTTCCTTCTTCTTGTTCAGATAGCGTTGTGCAGCTCTAACCATTCCGAAAAATGAAGTTTCAGCGGTATTTGGAATATAGGAGAATACCGTGTTTTTCAAATCGTCATTAATCGATTCGATTATCTGAGGAAAAAGCAATTTACCAAGAGTCTTTCGCTCCTTGTAAATTTCCATATCTGACCCTCTAGAAAAATAGATGCGTTCAAAAGAACATGATTTTCGCTCTCTAGGTTCTAAGATTTGGTGTTGAGCGTAGCTCCCGTCTTTTTTGATTATAAGTGCATGACCAGGGTCAATTTCGTGAACCGACTCAAAGGAAGTATTAAAAACTGTTTGAATCACCGCGCGTTCCGATGCTACAACAACTACTTCGTCATCAGCGTAGTAAAAAGCAGGTCTGATTCCAGATGGGTCTCTGAGTACAAAAGAATCTCCGTGACCGATCATTCCGGCCATCGCATATCCTCCGTCCCAGTTTTTAGCTGCTTTTTTTAATATTTTATGCACCTTTAATCGCTGAGCGATAATCACCGATGCTTCTTTTTTAGAAACACCTTCCTTCTTGAGTTTTTTATAGAGCTTTAGAACTGCATCGTCTAAGAAGTGACCTATTTTCTCCATCACAGTTACCGTATCGGCCATCTCCTTTGGATGCTGCCCGAGTTCCACTAAACCTTCGAAGAGCTCTTTAACATTGGTCATATTAAAGTTTCCTGCGACGATTAGGTTTCTGTGCATCCAGTTGTTTTGTCTCAAAAAGGGATGAACTGATTCGATGGAATTTTTTCCAAAGGTTCCATAGCGAACGTGTCCTAAAAGGACCTCTCCAATGTAAGGGATGTTTTCTTTTTGTAATTGAGCGTCGTCTTTATACTCGGGGTGCTGTTCAAATGCAGAATTGATTCTAGAGTTAATCTGCTCAAAAATATCTTGAATCGGTTGTTGTTTAGCAGAGCGAACTCGACTCATAAATCGTTGGCCGGGTTCCATATCGAGTTTGATACTTGCAAATCCCGCTCCGTCTTGTCCTCTGTTGTGTTGTTTCTCCAACATGAGATACATTTTATTCACTCCGTAAAAGGCTGAACCGTATTTTTCTTGGTAATACGAAAGCGGTTTTAATAGTCGAATGTGTGCAATTCCACATTCGTGTTTGATGGCATCACTCATAGGGCAAAGGTATGAATTCCTTTAGAAATTATTTTATTTAATATCGATATCAAATTGAGTAAGAGATTTAAACTGATTCAATCGTCTTTCAATCTCTTCTGGACCAACATTTTCGATTCTCAAGGTTCCAAACTTTTCAACACAAAAGGATCCCATATTCGATCCGTGTACTACTGCATTTTTGAGATTTTCGAAAGAAATGTTTTTGGTCTGAGCAAGGTATCCTATAAACCCTCCTGCAAAACTGTCCCCAGCTCCTGTTGGGTCAAAGACCTCTTCCAAAGGTAGTGCTGGAGCAAAAAAGGCGTTTCCATTGTGAAATAAAAGCGCTCCGTGTTCTCCTTTTTTAATCACTACGTATTCAGGTCCCATTTGGTGAATCTTCTCAGCTGCTTTTACTAATGAGTATTCTCCTGAAAGCTGTCTGGCTTCTTCGTCGTTAATCGTAATTACATCCACCTTTGAAATTACCTCGAGTAATTCCTCTAGAGCGTTGTCCATCCAAAAATTCATGGTGTCTAACACGATGAGGCGGGGTTTGGGGTCCATCTGCTCAATTACAGATAACTGCACTGCCGGAGCGAGGTTTCCCAACATTAAAAACTCTGCGTTTTTATAGTCATTTGGGACTACCGGCTTAAAATCTGCCAATACATTCAATTCTGTTGCAAGGGTGTCTCTTGAATTGAGGTCGTTGTGGTACTTTCCGCTCCAAAAGAAGGTCTTTCCTCCAGGGACAATTTCTACTCCCTCTAAGTTCATCCCTTTTGAAGCTAACATATCGAGATCCTCCTGAGGAAAATCTTCTCCAACTACCGACACTAAAGCGATGTCATTATCAAAATTAGAAGCCGCTAATCCTATGTAGGTTGCAGCTCCTCCTAATATTTTATCAGTTTGTCCAAATGGAGATTCAATTGCATCAAAAGCAACTGTTCCAACGACTACTAATTTTCCCATGAATAATTTTTTTGCAAATATAGGGGTTCCCTAGAAACTGAGCCTAAAAAAGATCAGATTGTGCTTTGGACTCAAAGCCCTTGTCTTCGATCAGTTCTCCACTCTTATAAGCGTTTACTGCTAAAGCGTCACAACGTTCGTTCTGTGGGTGATCATTGTGTCCCTTAATCCAGTGAAAAGAGATGTGATGCCCCTGAGAAACTCTTAGGTACTCTTTCCACAAGTCGACGTTTTTCTTGTCTTTAAATCCTGTTCGTTGCCATCGATCTAACCATTTTTTCTCGATAGCATCTGCCACGTATTTAGAGTCCGTATAAACTTCTATAAGCAGTCCTGGTTTTTTTATTTTTTTTAAGGCTTCGATAACCGCTAAGAGCTCCATACGATTATTCGTGGTGTGCTTAAATCCCTGAGCGAATTCTTTTTTGTAGGGCTTTCCCACCCATTCCATTACAATTCCATAGCCCCCTGGGCCTGGGTTCCCGCTGGCTGCTCCATCGGTATAAATATGTACCTGGGCTTTAGACATCTAACAACTTAGCGATTGCTTTTGGGAAATACTCGTATTCCAATTGATGAACTTTTTGAGCAATGTCTTCAGGGCTATCATCCTCACTTAAAGCAACTCTGTGCTGCTCAATCAAATCCCCATTGTCGTAGTGTTCGTCTACAAAGTGGATGCTAATTCCTGATTCTTTGTCTCCAGCCTCTTTAACTGCTCGGTGTACATTCATTCCATACATCCCCTTTCCTCCGTATTTCGGAAGCAAGGCAGGGTGAATATTGACAATTTTTTGTGGAAAGGCCTCTATGAGATCGTCGGGTATTTTCTTGAGGTAGCCTGCCAAAACTATCAAATCAACTTTTTGACCTACTACGACCTCTTTAATAAATCCCTTTGTTTGAAGCTCCTCTGGATCGATATAAATTAACCGTATCCCCAAACGCTCACAACGCTCAATAACCCCTGCGTTCTTGTTGTTGGTCACAACCGAAGTTATATTAACTCCCCCATGTTCTTTAAAATACCGAACGATATTCTCAACATTAGATCCAGATCCTGAGGCAAAAAGACAGATTCGTTTCATTTTATGGGCTGTTTTTCAAGTGTATGAGTGCTGCGAAAATATCCATTTTTAGCAGCATTCGCTAACAAAAAGACAAAATAAAGTCACTTTTTGAAAGAATAAAAGCGCTATTAACTAAAGTTTTTTTACTTTTGTCCCCATAAAGATTAATAAAAACCAAATAAATTATGTCAGACATTGCATCAAGAGTAAAGGCTATTATCGTAGATAAATTAGGTGTAGATGAAAACGAAGTTGTAGCAGAAGCTAGCTTTACTAACGACCTAGGAGCCGATTCATTGGACACTGTTGAGTTGATAATGGAATTTGAGAAGGAATTTGATATTCAAATTCCAGATGATCAAGCAGAAAACATCGCTACTGTAGGTCAAGCAATAAGCTATATCGAGGACGCTAAATAGTCGTTGAACAAGCACTCAAAAAAGCATTCTTATCCATGTAGCCTCGTGTTACATGGATAATTTTTTTTATTTTATCTTTGATATATAATTTACAAGTTTATGCAGTTAAAAAGAGTTGTAGTTACAGGATTAGGAGCATTAACTCCTATTGGGAACACTTTAGACGAATATTGGGACGGATTAGTTTCAGGAACGAGTGGAGCTGCTCCAATTACTTATTTTGACACTGAAAAATTTAAGACAAAATTCGCTTGTGAACTTAAAAATTTCAACGTTTTAGACTTTTTAGATCGCAAAGAAGCAAGAAAGCTCGATCGCTTTACCCAATATGCCATTGTCGCTTCAGAAGAGGCTATTGCAGACGCAAAATTTGACGACTCACTCGACAAATACCGAGTAGGAGTTATTTGGGGAGCTGGGATTGGCGGTTTAGAAACCTTCCAAAACGAAGTATTAAACTTTGCTTCTGGAGATGGAACTCCTAGATTCAACCCCTTCTTTATCCCGAAGATGATTGCCGATATTGCCCCTGGTAATATCTCGATCAGAAATGGTTATATGGGGCCGAACTATACAACTGTTTCTGCCTGTGCTTCTTCAGCAAACGCCATCATCGATGCTCTAAATTATATACGTTTAGGTCATTGTGACGTCATCGTTACTGGAGGAAGTGAAGCAGCGGTTACGATAGCTGGTGTTGGTGGATTCAATGCAATGCACGCCCTTTCAACTAGAAATGATGACCCCCAATCAGCTTCAAGACCATTTGACGCAGAGCGCGATGGATTTGTCTTAGGTGAAGGTGCAGGAGCACTTATCTTGGAAGAATACGAACACGCAAAAGCAAGAGGAGCTAAAATTTACGCCGAAGTTATCGGTGGAGGGCTTTCTTCTGATGCCTATCATATGACTGCTCCACATCCAGAGGGAATCGGTGTGATTAAAGTAATGGAAAACTGTCTGAGAGATGCGGGGATTAAACCTGAAGATGTAGACGCCATTAACACCCATGGAACTTCTACTCCACTTGGAGATGTTGCCGAACTCAAAGCAATTAGTCAAGTTTTTGGTGAGCACGCTAAAAACATCAGCATTAATTCTACAAAATCGATGACAGGTCACCTCTTAGGTGCGGCTGGAGCTATTGAAGCAATCGCTTCTATTATGTCAATTCAAAAAGGAATTGTGCCTCCGACCATCAATCACGCAAATGTAGATGAAAACATCGACCCTTCTTTAAACCTAACCCTTAATAAGCCTCAGAATCGCGATGTTAAAATCGCCATGAGTAATACTTTTGGTTTTGGTGGTCACAATGCATGTGTGGTACTTAAAAAGTACGAAGGCTAATCCTCTATGAAACGCATTTTAAAAATAAGAAAATCCCCTACCGACCCGGATGGGGATTTTTATTTTAAAATGAAATGTATTTTGGGGTTTAAACCTCGAAATTTGAGCTATTACAAAAAGGCTTTTATCCATTCCTCACTCAACTTAAAAGACGAAGAAGGAAAAGCGGTCAACTACGAACGTCTAGAGTTTTTAGGGGATTCCGTACTAGGAACGATTATCAGTAACTATTTATTTGAACAAGCTCCAGAGGGAAATGAAGGATATCTCACTAAAATGCGATCGAAGATTGTCAGTAGAGAACACCTCAATGAGCTGGGAAAAGAGTTGAATTTAATCTCCTTTTTTCAGTCTAAAACTCAGTATTCGAGCTTTGGAGAAAACATTCACGGCAATCTCTTTGAAGCCTTTATTGGAGCTATTTTTATGGACCGAGGCTTTTCTTATTGTCACCGCTTTGTTCAAAGACAAATCATAGATCCCTATGTGGATATCGATCGATTAGAAGGGAAGATTATTTCATATAAAAGCCTGCTTATCGAATGGTGTCAAAAACAGAAAAAGAAATTCAAATACACGAGTTTTGAAGATACTGGAAATGAAGACATCAAGCACTTTGGAGTCAAACTCTATATCGAAAATAAAATCGTAGCAAAATCGAGGGCAACCTCTAAGAAAAAGGCTGAAGAAATAGCTTCTAAAAGAGCTTATTTTGCGCTTCAAAATCAAATTGAAGCTTCCTAAGGGTTCTTGAATTATCGATTTACAAACAAATTGTGTATTTTATAACAAAATCAGTAAAATAGTTCTAAAAAGGGACTAGATACTCCATCAGATTGTTTAATAGTCTTATCTTTGTCAAACTTTAATGAGATTATGGTAGCTAAGTATAAATTAACAGCGCAAGAGTTTGAAATAAACTATACGCTTTTAGCTTTACATACCGGTGTAGAAGATTACACCTTGGCTTACCATCTCAACAAAGTACTCAAAATGAGCTTTGAACGACAAAAGAAGGATCTTGTCATTAGTGATGATTCCTCTGTTGCCGTTTTTAATTGTGAAGATGAGAAGAATCAGTCCAACTGGTACCTCATTTCCAATAAAGCCTTAGTCGAACAGGAAGCTAATGAAGCTGATTTGTTTGTGAACCAACCGATCAAAAAAAGCTCCTATTTAATTCCTGAGCGAAAAGAAGTCGACTATTTTGTCAAAATTGAAGACCAAGATCAGTCAGATTTAAATGAACTAATACAGAAAATAAAATCTATTCCCGATATCGTCACGGCATACAGTCTTGACTATACTGGATTAAAATCAAAACAAAATTTAATATTTTAATATGGCTATTGATAAGAAAACCAAAATCGTTGCAACTTTAGGACCCGCAACAGATACTAAAGAAGTCATCAAAAAGATGATTCTTGCAGGTGCTAATGTGTTTAGAATCAATTTTTCACATGCCGATTATGAAGATGTAAAGAGAAGAATAGGGTACATTCGAGAGTTGAGCGAAGAATTGGGTTATCACATTTCAATTTTAGCTGACTTACAAGGTCCAAAACTAAGAGTTGGTGTCATGGAAGAGGGAGCTGAAGTTGAACCTGGGGATGAGGTTAAATTTTATACCGGAGAAGCCTTTGTCGGAAATGCCTCTAAAGCCTATATGAATTACGATCAGTTCCCTAAAGATGTAAATCCAGGTGAACGCATTCTCTTAGACGATGGTAAATTGATGTTTGAAGTTGTAAGTACTAACAAGAAGAATGAAGTAGTCACTAAGGTAATTCAAGGAGGTCCTTTTAAATCTAAAAAAGGAGTCAACCTTCCCAATACTAAAATTTCACTTCCAGCCCTTACTGAAAAGGATATCAACGATGCAATTTTTGCAATCAGTCAAAATGTAGACTGGATCGCTCTTTCATTTGTTCGTTTCAAAGAAGATATTGTCGATTTACAGAACTTGATCAAAAAACACTCTGATTACAAAATTCCAATCGTAGCCAAGATTGAAAAACCAGAGGCGATTGAAAACATCGATGAAATCATTGCCTTTACTGATGGGTTGATGGTTGCTCGTGGAGATTTAGGAGTTGAAATTCCAGCTCATGAGGTTCCTCTAGTTCAAAAGAAATTAGTGTCAAAAGCTAAAGATGCTCGTATTCCTGTTATTATCGCAACTCAGATGATGGAAACGATGATCGACAGTTTAACTCCAACCCGTGCAGAGGTAAACGACGTTGCTAACTCTGTTATGGATGGAGCGGATGCAGTGATGCTTTCTGGGGAAACTTCAGTTGGTAAATACCCTGTAGAAGTAATCGAAAAGATGGCGAGTATCTTAAATACCGTAGAGCATTCTGATTTAATCAGAGTTCCTTTATTGCCTCCACAGGTTAGAACCAAACGTTTTCTGACTAAATCAGTTTGTTATCACGCTGCGGTTATGGCTAATGAAATGAAAGCAAAGGCAATCGCCACCCTAACAAATAGTGGTTATACTGCCTATCAAATATCTGCCTATAGACCAGAGGCTCATATTTTAGTCTTTACTAGAAATAGAAGAATCTTATCGCAGCTCAACCTTCTTTGGGGAGTTAAAGCTTTTTATCACGACAACAGAGAGTCTACTGACAAACTCGTAGACGATTTAAACAATATCGCTGTAGAAAAAGGGTTTATTGAACCCGGCGATTATATCTTGAGCTTAACTTCCATGCCTCTTAGTGCAAAAGGAATGGTCAATACGGTACGCGTTTCTCAAATTGAAGAATAACTGTTAATAAGGCTCGATGATCGAGCCTTTTTTTATGAAAGAAATCGAACGTAAATTCCTAGTTGAAAATTTAGACTTCTTATCAGAAGCCAGCTCATCTTTTCCCATAGCTCAGGGTTATTTAAATTCTGATCCCAATCGTTCAGTTCGCATCAGAAAAACCTCTGAAGGTGGTTTTATCACAGTAAAAGGAGCCTCTTCTCAAAGTGGAATGTCTCGATTTGAATGGGAAAAACCCCTGAGTTCTAAAGAGGTTGATGTGCTACTTCCGCTCTGTGAAGAAGGAACGATCGTAAAAGATCGCTATTTGGTTCCCTTTATGGGAAAAGTCTTTGAGGTAGACGTTTTTAAGGAAGCAAACAAAGGGCTTATTTTAGCTGAAGTAGAATTAGAAGAGGAGGATGAACACTTTGAAAAACCACATTGGTTAGGTACAGAAGTAACTTCTGATCCACGCTATTACAATTCTTATTTAAGTAAAAACCCCTTTAGTCAGTGGAGCTGATTATAGCGCACTTTTAAACTGTTCCAAGAAGCGAATGTCATTTTCACTCAACAGTCGAATATCGGAGATCTGATGAAGCAGTAGTGCGATTCTATCGATTCCCATACCAAAAGCAAAACCTGAGTACTCCTTAGGATCGATTCCACAGTTTTGAAGCACATTTGGATCGACCATTCCACATCCCATAATCTCTAACCATCCGGTCCCTTTGGTCATTTTATAGTCAGTTTCTGTCTCTAATCCCCAGTAAACATCTACCTCAGCACTGGGTTCCGTAAATGGGAAATAAGAAGGTCTTAAACGAATCTTTGATTTTCCAAAAAGAGATTCTGTAAAGTATTGTAGGGTTTGTTTTAAATCGGCAAAAGACACATCCTTATCGATATACAATCCCTCTACCTGATGAAAGAAACAATGAGAGCGTGCCGATATTGCTTCGTTTCTATAAACTCTTCCAGGAGAAATGGTGCGAATTGGAGGCTTGTTGTTTTCCATATATCGAACCTGTACCGAAGAGGTGTGGGTTCTGAGTAATATGTCAGGATCTGTCTGAATAAAAAAAGTGTCCTGCATATCTCTTGCAGGGTGATGTTCAGGTAAATTTAAGGCTGTAAAATTATGCCAATCATCTTCCATTTCAGGCCCCTCAGACACATTAAATCCTATATTGGAAAAGATGTCAATAATTCTATTTTTTACAATTGAGATCGGATGTCTTGCTCCAAGTGGAATCGGCTCTCCTGGTCTGCTTAAATCTCCGTAAACTCCTTTGTTGTCACTAGTGGTTGTTGCGGCATCCTTTAAGCTATTGACCTTTTCTGTAGCGGCGTTCTTTAAGTTGTTGAGCTGTTGACCAAATTCCTTTTTCTGTTCGTTTGGAACATTCTTAAAAGAAGCGAATAAGTCGTTTAAAATTCCCTTCTTTCCGAGGTATTTAATTCTAAATGCTTCTATTTCATCTGGCTGAGTTGCAGTGAAAGAAGCGACTTCCTTTAAGTGTTTTTCTAACTGATCTAACATAAAATAAAATTGATGCGCTACAATTTGAAGCTTGTAGCGCATGCAAATTTAATAAAATATAGCCTTATAGGCGCAATCTTATGTGTTTCTTTTATGCTTGATCGTTTTGATTTTCAATTTCTTTAATATAGGAGAGACACTCCTCTAAGCTCTTGAAAATCTGATCTTTTGCAATCAATCGTGGGATAATTGTGATTCGCTCTAAGCGCAAACGTGGCTGGGATTGAATCCCTACTAAATAGGCTTCAATACCGTTCATTTCCCAACCGATAATCATATCTTCTAATGCGTATAAACCAGTTTGATCAATATAGGCTGATTTATCCATCACTAGGATGATGTGTTTAATTTCTTTGGGAACCTTTTTAGCGAGCTCTTGAAGATCAGAAGTCGATCCAAAAAACAAAGGTCCTTCAAGCTCCTTAACATAAACGTTTTTACTGAGCATATGATCCTGATCCTCTTTTGGAGTCACTGGTGTAATCTTCGTTTGTTCGGCTGTTACATCTCCCATTTTCTTCATAAAGATGAGTGATGCGAGTACCAGTCCTATTCCTACCGCACTAACTAAATCCCAGAAAACAGAAAGCAGTAATACGACAAACATAATCGCGATTTCTCCAATCGGAATATGTGGAAGCGCTTTGAGTCCTTTGTAGTCCATCACTCCAATACCAACAGTGATAAGGATTCCTGAGAGTACTGCCGCTGGAATTTTAGAGGCCACTGGACCTAAAGCCAATAGCACTACCAGCAATAACAAACCTGCGATAATCCCTGAAAGTCTAGTTTTACCTCCAGCATTGATATTGACCACTGTTCGAATAGTAGCCCCTGCACCAGGGATTCCTCCAAAGAGACCTGCTACTGCATTACCGATTCCCTGACCGACTAATTCCTTGTTGGGATTGTGTTTGGTCTTGGTCATATTATCTGCGACAACAGAGGTCAATAAGGAGTCAATAGCTCCTAATAAGGCCAGTGAAAGTGCTGTAAACAAATAGGGGGAAATTGATCCCAGAGAGAACTCTGTAAAAATTTCCAGTTTAGGAACTGGAAATCCCTGTGGAATTTGAGCGATGGTCTTATAGTCGAGATCTAAGAAAAAAGCTCCTGATGAAACCGCTAATAAGGCGATCAAAGTAGAGGGGACTGCTGTCGTGATCCTCTTAAATCCATAAATAATTAAAATGGTCAAAAATGCCAGGCTAAATTCTAAATAATTGATGTTTTGAATTGCTCTTGGTAAGATACTCAAGGCTCCATAAACAGATTTAGAATGATCGTTGGCTAATAGCTTTGCTTCTTGGTTGATTTCATCCGGAGAGATCAATGCAGCTCTTCGCTCAGTTTCGCTAAAGTCTTCTAGAACTAAATAACCTTCTCCAGCTTCGTCTTTTAAAATCTTTTCAAGAAGCACCTCTTCTGCCTCTGCCCTAAAACTCGATACGTATTCAATATCTTCCTTTGGGTAGTAACCCATAGATGGCAATAATTGAGTGGCGATAATAATTACACCAATAGCTGTCATGAATCCTGATACTACGGGATAGGGAATGTATTTGATATACTTCCCAAGCTTGAGAGATCCTAAAACTATTTGGATGATTCCGGCGAGAATAAATACGGTTAAAATTGCGGGTAGTGCTCTTGAAACATCTCCGTCATAGGCTGCGACAATCCCTGATACAATGAGTAAACTCACTGCGGTCATCGGTGCCGTTGGACCTGAAATCTGAGAGGGAGTCCCTCCAAACATAGAGGCAAAAATCCCAATAAAAATAGCTCCGTACAATCCTGCATCTGGACCTAATCCTGAGGAGACCCCAAAGGCTAATGCCAAGGGAAGGGCGACAATTCCGGCAGTAATACCACCAAAGAAATCACCTTTGAAGTGTTTGAATAAACCTTTCATAATTATGTGTTTTATGGTTAGTATTAATCTAAGTGGTAAATCTCTCGAATACCGCTCAAGATATTATCGTAATCGATATTTAAGTCGATGAGTTTTCCTGTGTGAACGTCAAATACCCATCCGTGTACCTTTAATCCTCTTTGGCGAATTGCCTTTTGAACAACCGCTGTTTTAATAAGATTGACACATTGTTCTTGAGTGTTAAGCTCAACGAGGCGATCGTAACGCTCTTCTTCATTAGAAATGGCAGTCAATTCATCAGCGTGAGTTCTGTAGACATCTCTGATATTTCTGAGCCAGGGGTTTAAGATTCCTAAATCCTTTGACTCCATAGCTGCCTTAACACCTCCACAGGCGGTGTGACCACATACAACTACGTGTTTTACTTTGAGGTGTTCTACTGCATAATTGATCACTGACATTGAATTCAGGTCAATACTAACCACCATATTGGCGATATTTCTGTGAACAAAGATTTCACCTGGTTTTGCGCCCATTAATTCCTCTGCCGTTACTCTTGAATCTGAGCATCCGATATATAAAAGTTCAGGGCTTTGTCCTTTTCCGAGTTCGTTGAAGTATTCTGGATCTGTCTCTAATTTATTTGATATCCAATTCTTATTATTTTCAAATATCTTATCTAATTCCATTGTTTTATCTTTTAGTTAAAGGACTATTGAGTACTTCAATTGGTATGAAGATACAAAAATAGTCACTGTCTCTATAGTCTATAGAGGCTGTTAATTGTTCTTTTATAAGTGATTTAAAGTGTCTTAACACTCAGGAGGGGGGAGTACTATATCGTCAAAACCCTTGCTTAAATTTAAAAGACAATCATAGCTGAACGCTTCTAAATTAAAGTTTGACGAGTAGTCGTGATGATTGACAACAACTAGAAACAGGTCTGATTTGAGGTCCTTTTCCAAGCTGTCTTGGGCCTCTTTTTCCATAGTATCACTGAGTTCAATATCAGTGTCGACTACAAACTGTTCCAAAGGCTGTAGTGCTGACCCAAGCATGAGCAGCATCAGAAATAAGCCTATGTATTGTTCTAATTTCATCGAATTGCAAATATAAGAGGATTTATCGTATTTGCTGTTAAGTCCTTCTTAAAACTACTTCAGCGCTTTAATGCTTTGATCTAAAAGCCATCCCTGTTGTCCATCTGCTAACTGAATTTGAGTCCAGTCTCCCATCTGATCTACGATCTGAACCTTGGTCCCCAAATGCAATTCAAATAGTTTCGCACCTCGGTCATTTGGCTCTGCTTTGACTAGAGTATTTTCAAACACAATTGCAGGACGATCCTTTGCCTCGAGCCTTTGGTGTCTTGCTGCTAAACCATAGGAACTTAAACTCAACAGCAATACTAGGATGCTTAGGGTAAAAGAAATACGTTTAATTCTAGTGTCGTTCCAGAGCAAAAAGAACAAGTAAAAACTCACAAATAACAGCATAAAAACAATACTTAGAACGGACCAAGTATTGAGTTCTACCGATCGAATAAATTCGTTAAAAACCTTTGAAATACCGCTCTCACTCTTTTGATTGATCGCATCGATGGTCATCTGATTAGCATAGGCTAAATTAACACTGAGGGAGGGATGCTCCTCGTCGATAAGTGCAGCCTTTTCATAATAGTAAATGCTGTTGGCAACATCGTTTATTTTATAATACGCATTCCCCAAATTAAAGTAGAGTTCGAAAGACTCCATCCCCGAGTCGATGATGTTGTGATAGTCGCTAATCGCTTCCTTGTAATTTCCCTCGTTATAAGCCTTATTAGCCGACTCAAAAAATGCTGAGTTTTGAGCAACAACAGAACTTAGTGTGTAGGTAAAAAGCAGCGCGATCAAAAGTATTTTTTTGTAGACCATCCTTATAATTTTTTGTCGAGTTGGGTAATCGTATCGATTGATTGCTGGTAATCAGTCTGTATTTCTCCTGCAGATACTGGACTGTATCGTGCCATATCGCAGTGTTCTAACAACTGTAAGAGTTCTGTAATCTCTGATTCGCTAATTCCCTTTTTACGAAGGATTTCAGCGATTTTATCCTTGTTGAGATCAAAGGTTTCGATCTTGAGTTTTGCCTTTAAGAAATGGTGTAAAGCACGTTCTAAAGCGATATAAAATTCCTCCTTGTCTGCTATTGTTTTTTTGGCTGCAGAAAGGTACTTTTTCGCTAATTGATTGGCTCTTCTCGAACGTGTTCCCGCTACATCTCTCTTGCGTATTTGTCGATTTTTTCCATAGAGAATTGCCAGAGGAATCAACAATAAAGGCAAGAGCCAACTCAAATAATAGTTGATCGTACCAAAGAAGTTCTTCTTTTCAATCGGCTCGAGTTCAGTTTGTAATTCGATGAATTTAAACTGATCATCTGAAACGATTAGCTGCTTTTGAACCTGATTGGGCTCTTGAGCTTCTTCGAGTTCTGGGCCTTCTAAGATTTGAAGCAATACTTCTTGAGATTCGATGCTGTGGTAACGATTGGTTTTGGGATTGAAATAGCTAAAGACAATTGAAGGTATAGGGTATTTTCCTTTATAACCTGGTACCAGTGTATAACTATTTGATACCGCTCCTTGCATCCCGCTAAAAGTAGTCTTGATGTCTTCAGAAAATTCAGGTTCATAACGCTCAATTGCTGCTGGAACTTTGAGCTCAGGAATCTGGAAGAGTTTGAGGTTTCCCATTCCCTTCACGCTCACTTTGAGTTGCAGTGACTCTCCCGCATTTAGAATATTTTTGGAAGGTTCTACAAAGAAATTAAAATCCCCTACTGCACCACTAAAATTAGAAGGCTTACCCTCTTCTGGAAGTGATTTTACTTCGATCGTACGCTTTCCTGCTGACACCACTTTATTGGTGGATGAATAGATGACTCCTCCAAAAAAGTCCCTTCTATTGGTAGGTACATCTGCAGTTATTTCTAGAGATAGAGGCTCTAAGGTTAATTCTCCTGTTTTTTGAGGATAGAGTACTACTCTTTTGAGGTCTACTACATTATACGGTTCTCCCTTATAGGTCCCATTGGTAAAGCTGTACTTCTTTATTGGAATTTCAGAAGACCAAAAATTCTCATAAGCAGGATTTTCCAAGGGTCTAAAATTAGACACATTGATATTTCCTCCCACATAGAGTTTGTAAACTACGGTAATGGGTTCGTTTAAATAGGGCTTGCTTTTGGACACTTCAGCAACTAGGTGAAGTTTTTCTTCTGCAATATCATAGGCTGTGAGCTGATCACTTGGCTTCTTTACCGCATCGGTTACAATCACTTCTTTGGATTGGGTTTTATACAGCTTTCCATCTATATTTACCGAAGCTTGACCTATCTTAAATGTTCCCTTTTGAAGGGGGGCAATGGTGTATGAAAAGGTTCTTTTAAAACTTCTCACTCCGTTAATCCAAGAAGAACTCGTCGATTGAGATGGCCCCATAACCACTCTAAATCCCTTAAATTCTGGAGGCGTAAACTCATCCCCATCTTTATTCATACTGAAGTCTACGCGAATTCGTTCATTAATCCCCAATTTGCTCTTAGAAAGATTCACACTAAACTCAACTCGGTCTTGTGCAAGACCGTGTAGACTGAACAATAATCCAATCAGCAGTAATAGGTGATATAACTTATGAGTCTTCATTACCAATCTTTTTTCTTTTTAAGCGGTACTTTTTTCACTTTTTGAGCATCCATCTTTTCTTTGGATTTCTTCTCTTCGTTTTGAACGGCTTCTAAGAGATTTTTAATCTGCTCGGGAGAGAGTTGACTCTTTCGAGGAGGCTGTTGGTTTTGAGGTTGTTGGGGTTGTTCCTTTTTCTGATCCCCATCTCCTTTTTTCTGTTCTTCCTTTTCTCCACCCTCATCTTCTTTGGGGTCTCCATTTTCATCCTCCTTATCATCTCCCTTTTGCTCTTGCCCTTGATCGTCTTTTTGTTGATCGCCCTGATCCTCGTTCTCCTTCTTATCTTGATTCTGATCGTTCTGATCCTGCTTGTCTTTTTCCTTGTCCTTGTTTTGGTCTTGCTTTTCCTGCTGCTTTTGATCTTCTAATAGCTTTTTAGCAAGGGCTAAATTATAGCGAGTTTCATCATCCGTGGGATTGTTTCTAAGGGCATCCTTGTAAGCTTCTACCGCTTTTTGATACTCTTTTTTGAGCATCATCGTATTTCCCAAATTGTGTAGGGACCGATGGCGCCCTAATTCATTCTCAGCTGCTTTTCCCGATTTGACAAAACTCATAGCCGCCTCGTCTAAAGCCTGCTGACCATAGTAGGCGTTCCCTAAATTGAATTTTGAATTCATCTCATTGGGATTGGTCGAAATCGATTCTCTATACTTGGCTTCTGCGCTGACAAAATCATTTTCAACTATGCGTTTATTTCCCTCAAAGGTAAGGTTATTCGCCTCCTTTAATTGCTTTTTTGGAAGTTCTTCTCGCTCTTGAGCCTGTACTGCAATGAGGCAACACAAGGCTAATCCTAAGCCAATAATAGGTCTGAATTTATTGTTCATCTTCATGTTCTTTAAATAAGTTCAAACGAGTAAACCAGTGTGTTTTCCGATCCAATATAAAAATATCGACAAAGAACAACAAAAGCGCAAAGGCTATAAACCATTGAAATTGATCTTTGTAATCTGAAAATTGTTTGGTCTCAAATTCAGTTTTATCCAGTTGATCTAAGGATTCTTTAATACTGGCTACCGTAGCATCTGTCTGTTGTCCATAGAGGTAGGTTCCCTTGCCTAAATCGGCTATTTCTTGTAGCAGTTCAGCCCTTAGCTTTGAAATGACCACCTCTCCATTCTCATCTTTTTTGAGTTCCTGTACAATACCTCTTTCTTTGATAGGTATAGGGCCTCCCTTAGAGGTTCCTACTCCTATTGTAAAGATCTTAATCCCCTGATCCAAAGCATCTTCAATTACTGACTCAACACCATTCTCAGAGTGATCTTCTCCATCAGAAATGATGAACAGTATCCTGTTGGTCTGCGCCTCGTCATTGTAATAAGTAGTGGCTAGTTTAATAGCTTCACCTAGCTCGGTCCCTTGAGAGGAAAGCATATCTGTATTGAGTGATTGCAGGAACATTTTAGCTGCTCCAAAATCAGTGGTAATTGGCAGCTGTGGGTAAGCAGTTGCAGCATAGGCTATAATTCCGATGCGATCACTGGCCAATTGATTGATGATTTCAGAAACAATACGCTTGGCCTTCTCCAGTCGATTTGGAGCCATATCCTCTACGAGCATACTCTTAGATACATCTACCGCAAATACAATATCAACTCCTTCTCGTTTAACGGTTTCCATTCGGGTTCCCGCCTTAGGATTAACTAGAGCGAGGATAAGGGAGCTAAAGGCTAAGAGTTGTATGATTAATTTTAAACTTGCCTTAGAGGTGGAAACTTCTGGAGCTAATACCTTAAGTCTCGATGGTAATGCAAATCTCTTTTGAGCTTTTTTCTTCCATATTGTAAGCGCTAATTGCAATAGAACAAACAATGGGAGAATTCCCAAGAGGTATAAATAACTATGTTCGTCTAGTTGTATCATCTTATATAAAACTTCTCAATAGGGTTTTTTTAAGCAAAAATTCAATGCTCAGTAATCCAAAAGCTACAAGCGCCCAAATACGGTATTTTTCCTCATAGGAATAGAATTTAAACTCTTCGATTTCTGTCTTTTCTAATTTGTTGATCTCCTGATAAATGGATTCTAATTTTTTATTGTCGGTAGCTCTAAAGTACGTTCCTCCAGTAAGGCTGGCTATTTCTTTTAAGAGTTCTTCATCTATTTCCACCTGTCTCATTCCATAGCGATAAGAGCCGTCCGGATTGTATCCTATTGGAGAAATTGCATTCCCGTTGGTTCCCAGTCCAATGGTATACACTTTGATATTGTATTCCAATGCTAGATCAGAGGCTGTTTTAGGCTCTATAAAACCAGCATTATTGATCCCATCAGTCAGGAGGATGATCACCTTTGAAAGTGCTTTAGAATCTTTTAGTCGATTGACTGAAGTAGCGAGTCCCATACCGATCGCTGTTCCATCTTCTAAGATTCCGTTGTCGATTTCTCTCAGGGATTGTAAGACGATGTTTTTATCAGAGGTAATCGGGGTCTTGGTATAACTTTCCCCGGCGTAAACCACCAGGCCGATTCTATCAGAAGTTCGATCCTTGATAAAATCAGAAGCAACATCCTTCAGTGCTAAAAGCCTATTGGGCTTTAAATCCTTTGCCAACATACTCGAAGAAACATCGATCGTCATTACGATATCAATTCCTTTTGTAGTTTCTGTCTTGGCGTCTACTGATACGATTTGAGGTCTAGCTAATGCTACTATTAAAGCTGCAAATGCCAGGACTTTAATTCCTTTTGACCCAATTAACAACCAGTGATGATAGGTCTTAGACTGAATTCCCTCAAGAGTAGACATGCTCAAACTCGCCTTCTGGGAATACCGCTTGAGGTAATACCACAAGAGAATCAGTGGCAGTAGTAATAACAGCCAGAAAAACTCAGGATTTGCAAAGCTTACATTATTCATTCTTCTCTAGTTCTTTAAGTCTAATCGATCCTAATAGTTGATCTTTGATTTGATTGTTATATTCGTTTTCAGAGTGAATCAACATCAGTTGTTGCGCAAAGCCCTTTCCTCCAAAAACAAAGAGCTCGTATTCCCTTCTTCCCTGAACAGATTCGGATTCCAAATTAAATCGTCCATAAATCTTGACACCTTCCACTCCGTCTACAGTAGTAAAGGTCTCTTGTCTGGTTATTATATTTTTGCCTCCTAGTGTTTCTAAATAGCTGATACTGGTTTCAGCGATCTTGTCGAAATCGGGTTCATCCTCAGATTGAAGTTTGATCGTGGTCAAGTAAATAGAAAACTCCTCCTCTTCGAGGCTAAATAATTGGCGTTGTGCCTCCCCTTGTGCAGGAATTGCTTTGAGATCTCTAACCAATACTTTTGGGGTGCTTAGGAGTATGGGAGGGGATCCGTACTCAGAGCTAATCCACTTAGACTCCAAGAGTCGCTTGGAGCTGTTAAAACTAATGGTGTCCCAAACTTTCTTTGGTCCTACATAGAAAACTCCAGCTGTTAATAATACGACAATAAAGCTTGCGGCAGCCCATTTAATATGTCTTAATTTGCGTTTCTTTTCAGATTCTAAGAGCGCCTGCTTAAAGGCTTCTTGTTCCATGAGTTCTTCCTCGGTAGGTTCTGGAATGGCCTCCTTGGTTTTTAATACAACCTCTTTGAGTTGTTCTCGATCCGTTTCTGCCTTACTGATTTCAGGTTTAGATCGAGCAAATTTTACTAGATCTGCTGTTTTGAGAATTTCATCAAAGCGATCAATGGTCTGCTGATCCAATTCTAAGGCTCCAGAATCTTTTAAAAGTTCTAATTGATCTATTAATTGTTGAGTTGTGCTCTCGAGTGCTGAAATATTAATTTCCTCTTCCAGATAAGAACGCACAATATTGGTGAGCTCTGAATAATACTCCTTGTATTCTTCCTTGATGAGGTATTGTGATTTTTCCAAGGCTTCCAAAGCGCTTAGCGCCTTGTCAAATGCAGGAATTAAAGCCTCTTCTTCTTTTTCAAACTTCTCAATTCCCTTTTTGTAGTAGAGGAATAAGCCATATGAAAAAGTTGAGAGAACAAGTGCAAAAATAATCCAGTCCCAGGGCATTACAAAAGCCTTTTCAACCTCAATGATGGGTTTGATGTCGTACATCTTTTGTTGAGTGGTATCCACTGCTACATCATTGACTACGATATCATAAGCCTCTGTTTCATAGGCGAGGGAGTCGATATACACCTTGAGTTTTGGAAGGTGAAAATGTCCAGAGTCAAATTGGGTCAGTTTATATTTTTGGAGAATTTTCCACTTCCCATCGATCAGGAGTGTATCCGCTTTTGGGGCTCCTACAACCTCCATTGGAAAAACGATGCTTTTTGGAAACGCCACCTGTGAGGTGCTGTCCAAAGTCGCTTGAATACTATAGGTAATCTGTTCTCCAATTTTTAATTCACTGCGGTCGATAGCACTTACAATTTGTGCGGACGATGTATATACAACAAAAAAGACTGCTGTTAAAAGCAGTACCTCAAACCATCTGTATATTCTTTTTTGACGCATTTATCCTCTTTGTTTAAAATAGCCCATTAGCTTTTTTACATAACTATCACTCACACTACAATCCAAAGCACCGGCACCTGATTTGGTAAAGGATTCCTTAAACTGCTGTTGCATTTTTCTGTAGTAGACATCGTATTCCATTCGGATTTTTTTAGAGCTGGTCGCTACATATGTAGTCTTTTTGGTCTCTAAATCGATCATGGGTACCAGTCCAATATTCTCTAATTGTTCATCTCTTGGGTCATAGATTCTTACACCGGTGAGATCGTGTTTTTTGGCCACGACTCTCAAAGCAGACAAATAGTCCTTAGAGGCAAAGTCAGACAACAAAAACACAATGGCTTTTTTCTTGAGTACGTTTCCTAAATATTCCAAGGGAACATTGATATCAGTCGCTGAGTGTTCTGGCTCGAATTCTAATAGTTCTCTGATGATTCTGAGAATATGGCTCTTCCCCTTTTTGGGAGGAATAAAGAGTTCGATTTTATCGGTAAAGAGCAATAAGCCTACCTTGTCATTGTTCTGCATTGCAGAAAAAGCAAGTGTAGCTGAAATCTCTGTGAGGTATTCTTTTTTACTGTTGTTAAGCGTCCCAAATTGACCTGAAGCAGATACGTCTACAACCAGCATCATGGTGAGTTCGCGCTCTTCCTCAAAGACCTTTACATAGGGTTCGTTATAGCGAGCAGTAACATTCCAATCGATGGCTCTTACATCGTCTCCAAACTGATACTGACGCACCTCGCTAAAGGTCATCCCCCTTCCCTTAAAGGTAGAGTGATACTCCCCTCCGAAAATATGATCGGAGAGCCTACGAGTTTTAATCTCAATTTTTCGAACTTTCTTTAAAAGCGATTTGGTATCCATCCTCTACTATCCCCCTATTGAGTCCTATGGTACTTCTACTTCATTGACAATACTGTTGATGATGTCTTCGGTGCTGATATTTTCTGCCTCAGCTTCATAAGTAATTCCGATACGGTGTCTGAGTACATCGTGTACTACTGCTCTTACATCCTCAGGAACCACATACCCTCTTCTCTTGATAAAGGCATAGCACTTGGCTGCAGTCGCTAGATTGATAGATCCCCTTGGAGAGGCTCCAAAACTGATCAGCGGTTTTAATCGTTCTAGATTAAATTTTTCTGGAAAACGAGTTGCAAAGATCAAGTCCAAAATATACTTTTCGATCTTCTCGTCCATATACACCTCTCGAACGGCTTCTTGAGCAGAGAGAATTTGTTTTACACTTACCACTGGTTTTACCTGCTCATTAGCTCCCTTTAAATTCTGACGCATCACCTCTTGTTCTTCACTCATCGTAGGATAGGTAATTACCGTCTTTAACATAAAACGGTCGACCTGTGCCTCTGGTAGTGGATAGGTTCCTTCTTGTTCGACAGGGTTTTGAGTTGCCAACACTAAAAATGGTTTATCTAAAATAAAGGTTTCATCACCAATAGTGACCTGTTTTTCCTGCATGGCCTCTAAGAGGGCTGATTGAACCTTGGCTGGTGCTCTATTGATCTCATCCGCTAGGACAAAATTTGCAAAAATAGGTCCTTTTTTAATGGAGAAATCATTCTCCTTAATGTTGTAAATAAGGGTTCCTATAACATCCGCTGGCAAGAGGTCTGGAGTAAACTGTATTCTACTAAAACTTCCTTTAACCGCTTTGGCGAGCGTGTTAATCGCAAGCGTCTTTGCGAGCCCTGGAACTCCTTCTAAAAGGATGTGTCCCTGTCCTAAAAGGCCGATTAACAATCGTTCAACCATTGTTCTTTGCCCTACAATCACCTTGTCCATTTCTTGGATAAGTAGATCGATAAATGCACTTTCTTGAGCAATCTTTTCATTGATTTGTGCAATATCAATAGTGTTGTTTTCTTCCATAAACATTGAAGCTTTATAAAATTGTGCTTGCAATTAAAAAATTATATCTTAGACCTATTGTTAACGATAGGTTAAAATAACCCTAACACCTTAATTTTTATGATGATTTTAAGGATTCAAAACCTCTAAGCATGTCTAAAAAAGTAAACTTTTCTTCTATCATTTCAGGAACGATGACCTGGGGAGAATGGGGCAAAAAATATTCTACAAAGGAAATGGCCTCCTTAATCGAACACTGTGTATCTATTGGAGTCAGCACTTTTGATCACGCAGATATTTATGGAGATTACTCCAATGAAGCTGAGTTTGGTGCAGCTTTTAAAGAAAGTGGGGTTGAGAGAGAAGCCATAGAACTTATTAGCAAATGCGGTATTTCTAGAGTCTGTGACCGCAGAAATTATATGGTGCATCACTATAATTATACCAAAGAGTATATTATTGATTCTGTAAAGCAGTCCCTACTCAATTTACAGACGGATTATTTAGATGCTCTGCTCTTGCACAGGCCCAGTCCACTGATGAATCCCTATGAAATTTCTGAGGCGATAACCTATTTAAAAAACAAAGGGATGATTCGATCCTTTGGGGTCTCAAATTTTACCCCTTCTCAGCTTTCGATGATCGACAGACAAATCTCAGTTGAAATCAATCAAATTGAAATTTCATTGACCCATTACGATTCGCTGTACAATGGGCAATTGGATCAGTGTATCGAAAAAAAGATCTTGCCGATGTCTTGGAGTCCCTTGGGATCCGCTTTGAAAAAAGAAAATCCAAAACTGACAATGACCCTAGAGCGGCTTTCCAAAAAATACGGATTAGAGGTATCTCAAATTCTCATTGCATGGCTTATAAAGCATCCTTCAGGCATTATCCCAGTGGTTGGAACCACTACAAAAGAACGAATTTCACAGGCACTTGAAGCTTCAAAAGTAGATTTAGAACTCGAGGATTGGTTCGACTTATTAGAGGCTACTCGAGGGCATCAAATTGAATAAGATGAGCAGAAAAATAGCCTTAGTTACAGGAGCCAGTTCAGGAATCGGAAGAGCCACAGCGGTTCGCTTGGCCGATGAGGGTTTTGATCTAGTACTCTGTGGTAGAAGAAAACCTCAACTCGACAAACTCGAAACGGAATTAGCAAGCGAATGTAAAACACATCAACTCCTTTTTGACGTTCGAAATCAAGAAGAGGTTTTTAAAGCTATTGATTCCCTTCCAGAGGACTTTAAATCAATAGATCTACTGGTAAATAATGCAGGAAACGCGCATGGATTGGATCCATTTCAAGACGCTCCTTTAGATGATTTTAACGCCATGATCGACATTAATGTCAAGGGCTTAATATACGTTTCAAAAGCAGTGCTCCCACAGATGATCGATCGCAATTCAGGACACATCATCAATATAGGTTCGACAGCAGCAAAAGAAGTCTATCCCAATGGTTCAGTCTACTGTGCTTCAAAGGCGGCAGTAGATGCCATAACCAAAGGAATGCAACTAGATTTGAATAAGACAGATGTAAAAGTTGGAGCCATTCATCCAGGTTTGGTAGAGACCAACTTTAGCGAGGTGCGATTTAAGGGAGATCAAAAAAGAGCAGACCAAGTTTACAAGGGTTATCAAGCTTTAAAAGCAGAAGATATTGCCGATATCATCGCCTTTGTAGTCAGTAGACCCTTTCATGTGAATATAGCTGATTTAGTAGTAATGCCTACCGCTCAAGCGAACTCTGTAACACTCAATAAAAAACTGTAATTAAAATACCTCATCCGAAGTCGGGAGCGCTGCAATGGCTCCAAACTTAGTGGTGGTGATTGCCCCTGCCTTATTGGCAATACCAATCATTTCTTTTAGTTTGTCAAAATCTTCAGAAATGGAGATTGGATCTTCTAATTCAGAGATCTGACGCAAGAGACAACCGATAAAACTATCTCCAGCTCCAGTAGTGTCTACTGGGCTTACAGCAATTGATTCTACAAGGGTCGACGTCCCCTTACAACTCACTAAGGTTCCCTCTGATCCAAGGGTAATACAAATAATTGGAACGCCTATTTGATGAAGTTTTTCACAGGCCTCTTCTACAGTAGTTGCTCCTGAAATAATCAGCGCTTCTTCTAAAGAAAATTTACAGAGATGAGATTTCTCCACAAAGGGGATACACTTTTTTATAAACTTAGATCGCTTTTCCTGCCAAAGATCCTCTCTAAAGTTGGGGTCAAAACAGATAAAGGCCTCTTGAGTTAAGGCGTCAAACAGATAGTGGTTATAGGCTTCTTCTAAGCCTCCTCCTAAGAATCCAGTCGCTGCTCCAAAATGAAGGATTTGATTGTTGAACTGGTGTTTGAGTTTTGGGTTGTACTCTAAACACTTATCAGCTCCTCTACTAAAGACAAAGTCGCGTTCTCCGTCCTGAGCAATGGACACAAAAGCAAGAGAGGTAAACACATCGGTCTCTTGTAATTCGCCAATATCAACCTTGTGATCGACCAAAGTCTGTTTTAAATAAGCACCAAAAGCATCATCTCCAACGGCACCTACAAAAGCTGCGTTTCCGTTTAATTTATTGATAGCACAAGCGACATTTGCGGGTGCTCCTCCTGCTTTTTTAGTAAATGTTACAGCCTTTCTAAGATCACTTCCTTGATTTTCAGCTACGAAATCGATGAGCGCTTCTCCAATACAATAAACCTTCTTCATCTGTTAAATTGAGACTGCAAATTAATTCTAAATCCACTGGTTTTCAAAGATGTTTACATAAAATTCACAAAAAATTAAAATATGTGACTAATAGTTGTTTTATTTTTGAACTATGAGAACAATCGTAATCGGAGACATACACTCAGGATTAAAAGCCTTAAAAGATCTTGTAAAACAATTCAGCCCATCGCCTGAAGACCGACTTATATTTTTAGGAGATTATGTGGACGGTTGGTCTGATGCAGTTTCAACTGTGAGTTATCTCATCGAATTATCGGATACCTACAACTGCATTTTCATCCGAGGAAACCACGATCAACTCACCTTAGAATGGCTTTTGGGCCAACACAAAAGAGAACAGTGGCTGATGCACGGTGGACAGTCTACTGTCGATAGTTATAGTCAAGTAGAGGACAAGACCCTAGTCGCGATTCATATTGACTTCTTTGAAAACCTACACAACTACTTTATCGATGAGCAAAACAGATTATTTGTTCACGCTGGATTTACACATATACGAGGAGTTCATCACGAAAATTATCCCGGAATGTGTTATTGGGATCGATCCCTTTGGGAGTTGGCATTAGCCATAGATGGCAAACTCTCCAAAGAGGATGTGAATTACCCCAGCCGTTTAAAATTGTATTCTGAAATCTACATCGGACACACTCCCGTAAGTCGTATCGGCAAAAGCGTTCCAATACAAGCTGAAAATCTCTGGAATATGGATACTGGCGCAGCCTTTAAGGGTCCGTTATCAGCGATGGATGTCGACACTAAAAAACTCTGGCAGACACAAGCAGTCTGTCTTTATTACCCAGATGAAGCGGGAAGAAATTAGAATTCAAATTTAATTCCCTGGGCCAATGGAAGCTCTGTTGAATAATTAATGGTATTGGTCTGTCTTCTCATATAAACTTTCCATGCATCAGATCCTGATTCTCTTCCGCCTCCAGTTTCTTTTTCACCACCAAAAGCACCGCCAATTTCAGCTCCAGAAGTTCCGATATTGACATTCGCTATTCCACAGTCAGATCCCCATGCCGCTAAGAAAGCTTCCGCTTCTCTTAGGTTGGTTGTCATTATTGCAGAAGAGAGTCCTTGGGGAACGCTGTTTTGAATTTCTATAGCGTTTTGAACATCTCCTTTGTATTTTATAAGGTATAGTATGGGTGCGAAGGTTTCTTCTTGAACCATTTTAAAGCTGTTCTGAGCTTCTACAATTGCAGGTTTTACATAACAGCCACTCTCGTAATCAGAACCACTGAGCACTCCTCCAGGAATAATTGTTGTTCCTCCTTCTTGGACAACAGCCTCTAAGGCCTTTTCATACATGCTTACCGCATCTTTGTCGATCAGAGGCCCCATGTGATTATCCGCATTGAGTGGGTCTCCAATCTTTATTTGATTGTAGGCTTTTTGAAGTGCTTCAACAACTTGATCGTAAATCGATTCGTGAATAATCAATCTTCTAGTGGAAGTACAGCGTTGTCCGGCTGTTCCAACTGCTCCGAATACTGCACCGATAACCGTCATTTTAATATCGGCATCCGGTGTGACAATAATCGCGTTGTTCCCTCCTAATTCAAGAAGTGATTTCCCCAATCGAGCAGCTACTGTTTGAGCGACAATCTTACCCATACGAATCGATCCAGTCGCTGAAATTAGAGGAATGTTTTTATTCTCAGTCATATATTCTCCAACGGTATAATCTCCGTTGATCAAACAAGAAATACCCTCAGGCATATTGTTTTCTTTGAGTACCTCTGCTATAATATTCTGACATGCTACTCCGCAAAGTGGAGCCTTTTCAGATGGTTTCCAAATACACACATCTCCACATACCCAAGCAAGCGCTGTGTTCCAAGCCCAAACAGCAACAGGGAAATTAAAAGCCGAAATAATTCCGACAATCCCCAAGGGATGATATTGTTCATACATACGATGTCCAGGTCGTTCTGAGTGCATCGTCAATCCGTGTAATTGTCTTGAGAGTCCCACCGCAAAATCGCAGATATCAATCATTTCTTGTACCTCTCCTAATCCTTCTTGAAGTGATTTCCCCATTTCATAAGAAACCAACATTCCAAGGGGTTCTTTAAGAGCTCTTAAACGATCTCCAAATTGACGTACGATCTCTCCTCTTTGAGGAGCTGGAATTGCACGCCATTGTAAAAAAGCTTCAGAAGCTGATGCTACAATGCGATTAAAATCTTCTTTAGAAGTAACACCGACTTCAGCGATCTTTTCTCCATTTACTGGACTATAAGAACTAATGGTTTGGTCGTATTTAAATGAGTTTGTACCTGTAGAGCTACCAGAATTAGAGGACTGTACTCCCAATTGTTCTAAGGCAGATGAAATGGATAGATTTTGCATTTTTATAACTTTTTGTCTTAATAATGTTTCAAATGTAAATATATTATTTGATTTTAAAGCCTATTGCTCTTTAAAACCATGATCTTATTTGATCCAGAAGTTGGTTTTCTAAAAATTGATGGTACACAAAGGCACCGCTTTCATAGAAAATTCCAAAAAAGAGGGATTCTTCTTTCGTTTGATCTGAAATCCAACTGCTAATCCCAATTCGTTCATCTAAGAAAACCATCAACACTCCTAAAATAATAAGGCTCTTTAAAAGGCCGAACGCTCCTCCTAAGAGTTTATTGACCATTCCCAGAAGAAGCACTTGTATCATTTTTGTCAGAATTTTGCCCAAAAGGTTAACTCCGATAAGGACTGCTACAAAGGTGATTACAAAAGCTGTGATATTGATGTTTGTCTCGTTCCAATCCAGCTTGTCGGCTATAAATACAGCGGCTAAATCAGAAAAGTGAAAGGCGCAGTAAAGGCCTGCTATAAGTGCTATAATCGAGGCTACTTCAATTAAGAGTCCGTTTTTAAAGCCTTTATAAAAGGCAAAAACAAGCAAGAGTACTAATACGATATCGATGGTATTCATTTGAAAGAAAGGATTAACTTTGTTGTTCTAATTCGATTTAAAGTTAGGGAAACTTATGCTTTATTCCTCATTAAAGAACTCATGTCTAGAGATCCATTACTAAAAGAAAAATGGGAACGCCTTGTTCTCACGCTTTCCAAACAATTTTCTGCTGATGAACAAGTGGATATAGATTCCATTATTTATTTGATTGGAGTACAAGAATTAGGACAGTATCATCGCCCTTTTAAAAAGGATGAAAAAATTCATTTGATGCATATCGCAATTTGTAGACTATTAGAGCCCTATGGTTATTATAAGTTTGACTATACAGACGATGACGGTTGGCCTCATTACACCATCAGTGAAAACCTACCTCCTCTCAAAGCTGGCGAACAAAGTGTACTGATCAAAGAAGCAATCGTAACCTATTTTACAGAAAAAGAATTCCTATGATGTATCAAACTCCCTATTACGCAGTCGTATTCACTTCAACTCTTAAAAACGATGAAGGATATTTAAAAATGTCTAAGGCAATGCAGGATTTAGTAGCGTCTCAAAAGGGCTTTTTAGGAATGGAATCCGCTCGAGCTGAACTCGGAATTACAATTAGTTATTGGAGGGATTTAGACTCGATTAAAGCCTGGAAAAGCAATCCTGAACACATTGTTGCAATGCAGTTGGGAAAAGAAAAATGGTACGATCACTACAGCGTTCGAATCTGTAAGGTTGAACGCGAATACGAGTTTTAAACAAGCTTGTTCTGCAGCTCTTTAAACACCGCTCTAGGACGTTCACCATTGTAGAGAATTCTATAGACAGAAGCGGCAATTGGAGCCTTGTCGAAAAGCTCTTTTCGTTTTAATATATGATGTGCACTCTTTGAGGCGTAATAGCCCTCGGCTACCATTTTCATCTCTATCATCGCACTCTTTACAGTATAGCCCTTACCGATCATTGTCCCAAACATTCTGTTTCGAGAAAATGTAGAATAGGCTGTTACTAGCAAATCACCTAAATAGGCTGAGTGATAAATAACCCTTCTCTTGCGCTTAATCGCCTTGATGATGATCTTCATTTCAGCTACTGCATTAGCGATGAGTACCGCTTGAAAATTATCTCCATAACCTATTCCGTTAGCAATACCAGCTGCTAAGGCATAGATATTTTTAAACACAGCCGCGTATTCGGTCCCAAAAACATCTCTTGAAGTATTGGTCAGTATATACTCATTAGAGAGCATGCTCGCTAAATACTGAGCTCGCTTCTTGTTTAAACAAGCAATAGTCAAATAGGAAAGTCGTTCTAATGCAACCTCTTCGGCGTGACAAGGGCCGGTGATGACCCCTATCTGATTCATCGGAATTTCAAAATGTTGATGGAGGTATTCTCCAATAATAAGTTCGGATTCTGGTTCAATTCCTTTTACCGCAGAAAAGATTGTTTTCCTATTTAAGGGAGTCTTTAGTTTTGAAAGTTCCGCTGCTACAAATGCTGATGGAATCGCTAAAATCATTCGCTTATTCTGATCTACAACCTGATTGAGGTCCGAACTCAATTCGAGCATATTCAAATCAAAATGAACGGAGGTCAAGTATTTTGGATTGTGTCTGTGTTTGATCAGATAATCGACGTCATTCTGGTTTCTGATATACCAATGAACTTTAATCTGATTGTCGGTTAGAATTTTAACTAAAGCCGTGGCCCAGGATCCACCTCCTAATACTGCTATTT
>DAIRFL010000004.1:0-30518 GCA_036795105.1 Flavobacteriaceae bacterium
ATGTATTTGTAATTTTTTGAATCATAAATATGAGTAAATATACTAGTTAATATCTAATTTCATTAGTATTTTTACGCTATTAAGTCAATTAATTAATCAAGAATCATGCCTAGAATTAAACCTTTTATCAGCAGTTTATTAGTCTCTCTCATCAGTTGGATTTCTTATGCACAATTAGAAGTTGTAGAACCTCCTTTTTGGTGGGAAGGAATGAACCGCTCAAAGATTCAAATTGTATTGTACGGCGATCAAATCAGCAGTGGTGATTTGTATGTCGAAGGTGAAAAGATTGATGAAATCACAAGGACTGAAAATGAAAATTACCTATTCTATAATTGGGAAACAAAAGGTTTAAAGGCAGGTACTTATTTGTTTGAAATAAAAAGGGGCAAAAAGCGAATTGCATCTTATAACTATAAGTTAAAGAAGAGAGGTGACGGAAGTGCTGATCGAATAGGGTTTAGCTCTAAGGATGCGGTATACCTCATTATGCCAGATCGCTTTGCGAATGGGGATCCCTCGAATGACTCGACCAAGGACACTTTTGAAAAGGCTGATTGGGAAGACCCATGGGCAAGGCATGGAGGAGATCTTCAGGGTGTTATCGACAATTTAGATTATTTAAAAGAGCTTGGAATGACTGCACTGTGGAGTACGCCCTTATTAGAGGATAACGATAAAAGAGGCTCCTATCACGGTTATGCTTGTAGTGACACCTATGCAATCGACAGTAGGTTTGGTGGTAATGAAGCTTATTTGAAACTCAGTGATGAACTTCACAAGAGAGAGATGAAGCTCATAAAGGATTATGTAACCAATCACTGGAGTTTGGAGCATTATATGATAAGAGACCTGCCTTTTAAAGATTGGATCCACTATTTTGATGGAGCAAATGGGTATGCACAGACCAATTATCGACTCAGTACCGTATACGACCCTAACGCTTCTAAAGCAGATAGCTATTTGGCTGAAAAAGGGTGGTTTGTTCCCTCGATGCCCGATTTAAATCAATCCAATCCTATGGTTCTCAATTATCTAATTGACAATGCAATTTGGTGGATAGAATACGCTGATCTGGATGGATATCGAGTAGATACTTATCCCTATAATGAAAAGGATGGAATCACTAAGTGGACCAAAGCCATCATGGAAGAATATCCCAATTTTAATATTGTAGGGGAATCCTGGTATCACGATACTGCTTCAATTGCCTATTGGCAAAAAGATTCTAAGCTGGCTGAAATTCAAAACTTTAATTCTGAGCTACCTTCAGTGATGGATTTTGTCTTCTTTGAAACCCTGCAGCGTATGATGACCTACGAACCTTCTTGGGATAAAGGACTCATAGAGCTCTATAACGGATTAGGAATGGATTATTTATATCCAGATATTGACAATGTGATGATTTTTGCTGAGAATCACGATACCATGCGTTTTAATGAAAAGAATACAGCAATAGGAGATTTTAAAATTGCAATGACTCTTTTAGCAACAATGAGAGGGATCCCTCAATTATACTATGGATCTGAACTAGGATTCAAGGGAGATAAGGCTGTAGGAGATGCTGATTTGAGAAGGGATATGCCCGGAGGCTGGCCTGATGATAAGCGTTCTGCTTTTAATGCCTTAGAACGCACATCAGAGGAGCAATCTTATTTTGATATCGTCAAAACCCTATTTCAGTGGAGAAAGAATCAAGAGCTAATTCACTCTGGAAATACGGTGCAGTTCCTGCCTCAAAATGAGGTCTACGTATACTTTAGAGTTTTGGATCAAAAAGCTGTTATGATCGTCATTAATGCCTCTAAAGAAGAACAGACCATTGACTTAGATCGATTTAAGGAAGTGTTGAGTTCCTATGCTAAGGGGAATGAACTCTTTAGTAAGAATCAAATTAATTTAAATCAACCACTGAGCATCCCATCTAGAGATGCTCATGTGATCGAATTGTTCTAAAGTCTTCCTTCTTTAAATTCCTTTGCCGCAAACTGTGCAGCTCTAGCTGACAATGCCATAAAGGTCAGTGAAGGGTTTTGAGTGGAAGTAGAGGTCATACAGGCACCATCAGTAACAAAAACATTTTTGCACAAATGCATTTGATTCCACTGGTTGAGCATGGAAGTTTTAGGATCTTTACCCATTCGCACACCACCCATTTCATGGATGTCATTTCCAGGATTTCTTCCGTTATCGTGGGTTTTGATATTGGTAAAACCAGCCTTTTTAAACATGGCGGTCATTTCTTTAAAATAATCCTGAATCATCTTTTCGTCATTCTCATCGTAATCGATGTCGATATGAAGTAGAGGAATTCCCCATCGATCGACCTTTTGGTCGTCTAAATACACTCTGTTAGAAGCTTTAGGGATGGTTTCTCCCATCATATGAGAACCAACTCTCCATTTTCCAGTTTCTCGACTCGATAAAAGCTTGTTTTTGAGTTCTTCGCCAATTCCTTCCGATGAAGTTTCTCGAATAGGATTAGCTCCAAAACCAGCAGCATATCCTCTTAGAAAATCAGTCTCTTGTTTGTAGACATTTCTAAAACGTGGGATATAATGAGAAGTCGGCTTTTTACCTTCTGTGGTCTTATCTGCAAAACCGTCGTATTCTCCACTGATCGTGGCTCTGTAATTGTGAAATGCGACATGAGTTCCAAGAAGTCCGTTGTCATTACCCAATCCATTAGGAAAACGCTTAGACTTTGAATTCAACAGAATTAAATTGGTATTTAAGGTAGCTGCAGTCACAAATACTAAAGAAGCGTAATAATCGATTTGTTCCTTAGTTGTTCCATCGATAATTCGAACTCCTACCGCCTTGTTTAATTCTTCGTCAAAAAGCACCGAATGAACAACTGAATGAGTTCTCATAGTGAGATTACCAGTGTTCATTGCTGCAGGAACAACCGTTGAATTAGAATTGAAATAGCCTCCAAAAGGACAACCCCTTTGACAAACGGTTCTACTCATACAGCGCCCCCTTCCTTGGGCTACATATTCAGGTTTACTCTCCGATAGGTGAGCACATCTTCCGTATATTACATGTCGATCATCATAGGCTTCACTTACGACCTTAGAAAAGTAATCCTCTACACAATTCGTTTCAAAAGGTTTTAAGAACTCTCCATCGGGTAAGGTGTCAATTCCATCTTTAGATCCACTGACACCGATAAATTTTTCAACTTGACTGTAATAGGGATCAATATCTTTATAACGAATAGGCCAATCGACTGAAAATCCATCACGAGCAGGTCCTTCAAAATCAAAATCACTCCATCGCTGAACCTGACGAGCCCACATAATGGATTTACCACCAACCTGATAGCCTCGAAGCCAATCAAAGGGCTTGTCTTGTATATAGGGGTGTTCGTCGTCTTTTACAAAAAAGTGCTTTGCATCTTCTCTAAAGGCATAACAACGACTTGCAATAGGATTTTCTTTTCGCTCTTTTGCTGTTAGTCTTCCTCGGTGTTCAAATTCCCAGGGTCTGAGATTAGTCGTTGGATAATCTTTGATGTGTTCAACATTTCTTCCGCGTTCTAATAAAAGCGTTTTTAAACCAGCTTCGCAGAGTTCTTTACTGGCCCATCCTCCAGACATTCCAGCTCCGATGACAATCGCATCGAATGTTTTTTGCTCCTGACTCATATCGCTACTCTGTTTTTACATCCAAAGTATCTCCCTGGAATAAATTCGTAATTCAAATACTGAGTCATATAGTTTTCAGTGGTTCTAAAGTGAAGGGTGCTGATGTTTTTGATCTGTCTTAAAAATTCACCGCTTAAATCTTCAGCTTTTAAACCTTCGATAAGTCTTTTTTGTTGATCTGAATCTGAGAGTTCAGAAAAAGATCCTTTAAAAGAATCTTTAAATAACTCTAATCCTTGTTCTAGACGCTTCAGCTCTTCATCGGTAAGCATATCGTTTAGCCAAGAGAGGACAAATTCCTCTCTGCTTTCCATGCTTGGAAAATTTAAGGGGTCTTCTGAGATGATTTTCAGCGATAAGTAAATAAGTAGATTTCGATCTTTTTTGCCCAGTGATATTCTGGAATAAGCCAAGTCTGGAAGTGGGCTACAATAACTCAGTGCAAGCACACCAGAGGTAGCCCAAGCCATAGACTTGATAGCATTTCTTCTGTTCATGTTAAAAAGAGGGTATTTAGTTTGTTAACAAGTAGCTAAAGATATAAAATAATTTTACTTCTTTTTGCCTTTGCCCAAGAGCTTTTTAAAAGTCTCTAAATCACATTTATACAATTTTGGAAAGGTGGATTTGATCAAGTTGAAATAAATGATGGTACTCAGAATAGTAGCTCCAATCATCATATTTCTACTGAGGTCAAAATAGTTGATGATGATAACTACATAAACTACGGTTGCAATTATAAAGACAGCGTATTTCATAGATTAAAGATAGGAAATGTTACCAGTATTTCTTCTTTTTTATGGAAGCAAAAATACTTAGAATGATAATCAGAGCGGTTAAATAATAGGTCCATGAGGGAATTGGAACGGGATCTCCACTTGCGTAAGAATGCAATCCAGTCAGGTAGTAATTCACTCCAAAGTAGGTCATTACAATACTGTAAAGTCCTATAATACTGGCGATATTAAATTTGAAAAATCCTTTGAGGCCTGGCACAAACCTCATGTGTAAAATAAATGCATAGACTAATATGGATACTAATGCCCAGGTTTCTTTGGCATCCCAACCCCAATAACGTCCCCAGGATTCATTTGCCCATATCCCACCTAAATAGGTTCCAATACTGAGCATAAATAAACCTACTATTAATAGGAGTTCAGATCGATAACTCATTTGTTTGACAATGGTTTTAACACGCTCTTTATTCTTAGAATTCATCGCTGAAATTAAAGCTAAATTAATCAGTCCAATCAGTGCACCTAAGAGTAAAAAGCCATAACTACCAGCCTCGAGTGAAACGTGAATGGTGAGCCAATAAGATTTGAGAACGGGAACTAAAGGCGTGATTTCTGGGTCTAAGAAACTAAGTCCAGATACTCCAAGAAAGATGGCGGCAAGCAGCACTGTAGCGGTTAAACCACCCAGTGATTTTCGAGCGAAAACAAGTCCAGCTAAGGAGGCTGTCCAAGCGATATAAATCATGGATTCATAACCGTTAGACCAGGGTGCTCTAGCAGATACATACCATCGTAACCCTAGTCCGAGGCTGTGGAATAAAAAGCCTAAAAGCAAGACGATCAGTAAGGAATTCAACAAATAAGTGATTTTTTTATGGGGATAAAACACCTGATAGAACAGGAGTCCTAATAGGAGTAGACCAACTATAAAATAGATTCCAGCTAAGCGATTAAACACACTGAGTTTGTTGAGTAAGATCTCCCCTTTAATTCTATTTGGTGAGGTGTTGATATAACTCCAATAGTTTTGTTGATCGAGCCTCAATTCGGAGAGCAGGTGATTTGCATGCTGAAAATTACCATTGGCCAATCCAGCATTTAATGCTTGGCGATATGAATTGAAAAAGGCATCTGCTTTGGACTGTCTGTCATCAGTTCCATGAGCGTGATTGTGAAATGCCAACCAACTATTCGATTCACTAGAGGGATCGGCAAATACTTTAAAGATACCTCCAGAGAAAATCATATTGAGGATGTTGATTCGCTCGTCAATTTTTATCAATTCTTTATCATAGGTCCCCCTTTGCTTTGGTTCAATTCGCTGAATTCTGTTCAATTCGCTTTGTAGCTTATACGCTCCACTCTCGTCAAAAAATTGCCTATAAGAAGCAAAGTCTTTGTCGTAGTTTAACAGTTTATTGACCTCTGGGTGTTTTCCTAATTTGATCAGTGGTCGGTTAACCCAAGACTGTGGATTGGCAAACATACTCAATACAATCTGATCAGCATTTAAACCGTCGATTTGTGTGCTTCTGTGTATTTTTCGAAGTAATTCTCTCGAAAGGGTGTGAATGGGTTTAAAACGCCCTCTGTGATCTTGAACCACTAAGTCGCTAAAACTCTTGGCGTGAGCTTCAGGAATTGAGTGTGGTTCAATAGTAGTCTGAGCATCAGCATTGTAGTTGATACCTAAGATCAGAACTATTGAAAGAGTTTTAATAGCGTGTTTTTTAAGCTTTTGAATCAGCCAATAAAAACGTGTTTTTTTGTCAAAAAAAGTCATGATCATTCCAAGGGTGAGCAGGAAATATCCAATATAAGTAATCAGGGTTCCCCAAAAATCGTGATTGACACTCAAATAGGTTCCTTTTTCATCTCGGTCAAAAGAAGATTGAAAGAATCGAAACCCCTCGTAATTGAGAATATTATTCATAAAAATTCTAAACTCAAATTCCTCACTCTTTTTTGGGTTGATCACGACAACTTCAGAAGCATAGGAGGAGGCAGAATTCGTCCCCGGATACTTTTCCATGATAAAATCATTGAGGTGAATTGCAAAGGGTAATTCAATGGGTTTTGATCCGTAATTGACGCTCAGGTTTAGATCTTTAAAACTCAAGTTGCTAGAGGAACCGATGAGTCCCTTTGTTCCGTATACATCAGTGGTCTTTGTCTCTCCATCGACCCTGATACTCAATTTTAACAAACAGGGGTCACCTCTTGCAATTTTTTTGGAGGATGTTGTTTTAACAACAGCCTTTTCTAAATACTCTGAAAAAACCCACTGCATTCTATTAGAACTATACAGGGCTCTTAGTTTTAAAGGATACTGAGTTCCAGCTTTTATTTCGGACTGTGTTTGAGTTGCCATCACTCGCTCACTTAATGCCTTTTTTGAACTAAAGAAGGGCCTTCCATCTACTAAACTGATGGTAAAATCAGCATTAGAAGATGCTACTCCAAAAGAAATGGAGGAACCCTTAATTTGTTTAACAGTACCATAGCTTATCAAGTGTTCTTCTCTTCCAGTAGAAGTAGCGACAACAAGTTTAAGAACTGCAGTTCCATTGGAATCCTCAATGAGTTCGGAGGTAGGATTGACTTTAAAATCCAAGAGTTTTACATCGACTAAATGACCTTCAATTAGGTATTGTTCTTCAAAAGATTGGGCGCCTATGGTTCCAAAAAGCACTTCTTCTGAAAAGCTGTAGTGATTTCCATTGTTAGAATGAGCATTAAAATTGAGGTGAGTAGTTGCACTTTGAAAAACATTAGAGCGATTCCCTTCCCTGATATGCATGACTCCTTCATACCCAAAATAACGAGTTATTCCAGCCCCTAAAAGTATAATGACGATTGAAAAGTGAAAAAGAGCTAGTGACCATTTTTTGTTTTGAATCATCTTGTAAACGACAATCTGATAAAGACTCGAAGCTCCAAATAATAGGAGGACTAACTCGAACCAAAACGATTTATAAATAAGTTGTAATGCAGTATCTGTTCCAAAATCATTTTCTACAAAGGTTGCGGTGCCAATTGCAACAGCAAAAAGGATGAAATAAACTGCAGCAGCTCTTGTGTTTAATAATTGGTCGAGTAGTTTTTGAATGTTCTTCATAGAGCTAGTGAATCGCTTTAGCATTCTCGAGAATTAATGGATAAGAATACCCAGCACCAAAATCCTTGTTTAGAACTACATGAGCACTTATGGTAACGGTTTCACCTACATTAAAAAGTTCGGAAGAGGTTACCACTAAATCGTAATCATCAGCAGTTCCATCCTTTATGTGAATCCAGTTTCTATTCATAATCTCAGGATTTATTTTGGTGATGGTTCCGTGTATTATGATATGATTTCCAGCATAAGATTCTTTGTGTTCAAGGAGTTCGCTAATGGGAACTACACCTACTGTATCAGGGCTAGGAGGATCGTTAACAATGACAATTTTATTGTCAGAGGTCGATTTACTTACCGCAGTCTTTGAATGATCTAAAGCCACTAATTTTGAAACCAAATAGAGCTTTTCAAAAGTTCTGTTGTGAGTCTTGCTTTCAAAGCCCGTTTTGAGTAGTCCCTTTGAAAAATAATACTCATTGCCAATTTCCACCTCTTGCTTTCGAATGGCTATCCAATAGGTTTCAGTTCCCTCAGAGACATTTAAATAACTATAGGGATCCGCATCGAGTATTTCAAGCACTTTTACTCTGTGAACAGCTTCTTGAAAGGAAGAAGGCTTAGGAGTCTCAATAGCTACTGTTGGAGAAAAATCAACTGTAGTCTTTCCGTTGGTCTGAGCTTGAATTTCTTTTGGTTTGTTTTGGCAACTGATCAAAAGAAGACACAAAAATGAGATCGTTAAAAATGGTTTCATAGTTATTTAAAGCGTTTTGCAATTCTAAAATAGGTTCTCAATCCTGATCCATTGGTATTAGTGGTTAGTTCGGTCGATAAGCCTAGTTGCCACAGCTGTGAATTTTGATGATTGAGTGAAAGTCCCAAATAATTGTTATTTAATTGTGTACCCGAAAGGGTGTAATCAAATATACCTTTTCTGAAATAAACTTCTGCAAATAATTCCTCTAGAACCACTCTCGAATGTTTGATTGATAAGGCAATGCTGTTGAGATAATTGGATTGATTAATGGTGCCTGACAATGAGAGTTTTCCACCTATATACGGTAATTTTGAAAAGCTGCTATAGGCGTAGTAATTCTTAGAATCATAGCTTCCATCACTCTTAAAACGGTTGCTAAAACTAAGGCCTGAATAGATGTATTTTGCAGGTCTAAAGTTGAGTCGAAGACGAATTCCTTGTCTGGCTAAATCGTCGTCTAGTAATCGTTCCACTTCATTCTGATAGGTTTCGTAATAGATGATTCGCTTTCTGCTGTCATAGGAAAGCATTAAGCTGCTTCCTTTGCCCATTCGATATCGAACCGAGGTGTAGAGATTTGTCAAACGATTGAGCCCAGGAGTAGTGGAATAGATGTCGTATTCCATACTTCCAAAAAGATGTAGGTCAGAGGCGATGGTACTTTGATGCTGCATATAGAAAAACCTTCGATCAATAGCGCCAGCAAAAGTTTGTTGAACCACACCAAGGGAAGTTTGACTACTTGCAGAATCTTTATTGGAACCAACCCCTATATAGGCTCCGTACTGCAATAGATCAGCATTGAATCCATAAGTAGCAGTATCAGGTCTAGTCCCTACAAACGAGCCTACATAAAAATCATTAAATCCTTTTTCTATCTGAAGACCATCAATCGCTCCTACAATTGAAAGTTTTGGGTTGATTTTTCTTCCTAAACTAAAGAGCATTTTGTTTTCAGTCTCATAAGTGGCACTAAAATTATAAATATTAGCGCGTGTAGTATGAGTTTGCTCATTGATATTAGTCTGGTACTGATAGGTGAGATAGGTATCAAAGGATAGACGCTTGTTTTCTAATTGATCTGCATGCAGAGATACCAAGGTTCTAAATCTATTTCTCTTTCGGTCAAATTCATCTTTGGTGTAATAGGAGGATTGAGCAATTCTTCCTACCAGGTGCCCGGGACTTTTCTTTTTTGTGAGCACCGTTGGGATTGGATTTTCTGTCAGTTGAGGTTTCTCTTCAGGAGTAATTCTATACGCTGATTGTTGTTCGTATTTCAAATGGTAATCGAGTTGATCACCAACAGTTAATTTACAGTCTGAAATAGGCTCACAAACTACAGAAGAGGATGATTTATTGACCACTCTTAAACAGGCAGTATCACCAAAATACAAAACTTCTCCAATGCTGATTTTATCAGTAGTCTTAAATTTCAAATAGACGTTGGTCTTGTTTAAATAACTAATGGTACCACTAATTTTCTCCTGGCTTACTACTAGAAGCGGAAGTGCAAAAAAGATATAGAACAGGTATCGTTTCATTCTAGTCTGGGTTAGGGTGACAAGTGAAACATGCATTGCTTTCATAGACGTAGTTGGATACTTCGTCGTGTTCTCCATCAGTTTCGTTCTTAGTATGACAAACAGTACAGCTAAAAACGCTGTAGTCAGCTGCATTGGTATGGCAATCCAAACAAGTATTCCATTCACCTTGATGTTCTCCAGAATAGATAGGGAAGTATTGATTGTCGTGATCAAAGCTAGCTGGTTGCCAAGCTGGATTAGTCGTATGACAAATAGC
Organism: Flavobacteriaceae bacterium; assembly: GCA_036795105.1. Classification (GTDB taxonomy): domain Bacteria; phylum Bacteroidota; class Bacteroidia; order Flavobacteriales; family Flavobacteriaceae; genus MAG-120531. Next base: position 10,066 of record DAIRFL010000004.1, read on the forward strand.
ACAATCTGTTGGAAAAGATGCAGCGCTGTGATTTGGATTGGTCGATGTGTCGTAATCGGTTTGGTGGCACAGAACACAATCAGGACTCAAACTGCTATAGGTTCCGTCGGTATGACATTGGGTACAATCTTGAATATTGTGACCAAGGCTTAGCGGGAAGAAATCGTGATTAATTTCAGCAGGAGTCCAACCTGGATTGGTGGTGTGACAAGCAGCACAATCATTGCTATATCCAACTGCTGTATGATTTGGGTTGGTAGTCGCATTGTAGTTGTCAGTATGGCAGCTATTACAATCTGTAGAAATAGTACTGTAATTACCATCGATATGACAACTGATACAATCTTGAATGTCGTGTCCAAGGGTCAGCGGGAAAAAGTCGTGATTCACCGTAGCAGGAGTCCAACCTGGATTGGTACTGTGGCAAGCAGCACAGTCGGTTGGGTAACCAGCTGTAGAATGGTTTGGATTGGTGGTTGTGTTGTAATTTTCTTGATGGCAACTCACACAATCTGAAGATGTAGTAGCATAGCTTGTTCCAGGAGTATGACAACTAGCGCAATCTTGAATATCGTGACCAAGGGTCAGCGGGAAAAAGTCGTGATTGATCGTTGCGGGGGACCATCCTGGACTGGTCGAATGACAAACGGCGCAATTGTTGGTATAGCCTGCATCGGTATGATTTGGATTGGTCGTTGCAGCAAAGTCATTTTGATGACATGATACACATTCAGAATCAGTTCCAACATATTGATTGTCAGTGTGACAAGCAGCACAATCCTGAAGATCGTGACCCTGACTGAGCGGAAAGAAATCGTGATTAAAAGTTGCAGGAGTCCAGCCCGGATCAGTGGTATGACAGGAAGCACAGTCATTAGGGTAATTTGAACTTTGATGATTGGGCTCTGTGGTAGTATTGTAGTCCTCTTGATGACAACTGATACAATCGGTTGAAACTTTGGAATAGTTACTTAGCTCATGACAAAGTGTACAATTTCTAGTATCGTGTCCTTTCTCCAAAGGGAAAAAGTCGTGATCAATCGATGCAAGACTCCACCCCATTGTTGATAATTGATGACATTCTAGGCAGTCTGTCGAAAATCCAGCAGCGGTGTGATTTGGATTTGATGTGGCCCCGTAATCATCTAAGTGACAATCGGTACAATTGGTTCCAATGGGAGTGAATTGAAGGGTGTTTCCATTGTCGTGACATTCATTGCAGCTCAAACCTTGGTGATTGCCTTCTAGAGGGAATCCTACCCCTAAATGGAGTTCTACGGTATTAAAGACGAGCCAATTTTCACTCGTATGACATCTGGTACAATTAGTTCCTATACTTTGCTCGTGAACATCGATATGACAGGACAAGCAATTTTCTTGAGCCTCTTCAAATTTAAGACTCTGATGACAAGAGGCACAGTCAACCCATTGATGAGCTCCCTCCAGTTCAAAGCTGGTACTGCTATTGTGATCAAAAGGAATATCTCTGGGGATTGAATTCCAGTTAGAGGTGGTATGACATAAGGCACAATCAATGGTCAAGGCCTCTCCATGTGGAGATTGAGCCCATGCACCAATACTAAAAAGCAGTAAGGCAATTATTATTTGTGACAATCGATACATTGTGTCTTATTTAATCGATACAGTTGCGCTCCGGTTTGTGGATCTAAATGACAAGCAGCACAATCCAAACTACTGTGAACGCCATCTAGCGGAAATCTACTTTGATCGTGATCAAAGTTGGTCGGGGTCCAATTTTCAGAGGTGTGACAACGCACACAATCAGTAACCCCATCTAAAGCAAATAAGCCTTCATGTTCGTCCCTGTGACAGGCTATACAAGTTATATCATCACTTTTAAAAGACCAATGATTATTATCATTGTTGTAATGACAGCTGAAACACGGAGTTGCCATATGAGCTCCTTCAAGTTGAAATGAACTCGATTGATGATCTTTGATACCATAGGTGGATTCGGTAAACGGATCCTGCTCAGAGTGGCAAGAACTACAATCGTAAGCCTCAGCTGCTAAATTAAATTCTCCCTGGTGATAATCCTCGTGACAATTAAAGCAGTTTTGATGTTCGATTGGTTGACTGATGCTTTCCAAATGACAGCTTTTACAATCGACATCAGTATGCAATCCGACAAGTGGAAAGTTAGTGTTGTCGTGATTGAATGCCGATAAATTAGTCACTTCAATAAAACTTTTTTCAGAGTGGCATTGAGCGCAATCATTTCCTTGACTGGGACTGTGAATATCTCGGTGACAAGAAATGCAATTTTGCTCCTCTATTCCCATTTGATCCTGAAAAACAGCTAGAGGATCACGGTCTTGCTTGTGACATGCAAAACAATCTGTAGTACGATGACTTCCTCTGAGGTCAAATTCAGTTAATCGATGATCAAACGAACGTTTTTTAATGCGATTAAACCCATTTTCTGTGTGGCATTGATCGCAACTTCCAGGTAATTGATTTTGATGTGCATCCTCGTGACAAGAGGCGCAGGAATTAAATTCAACACCAGTAAATTCTTGAAATTCCATTCCATTTTGAACTACTACTTCATGGCAAGCGGCACAATCAACTTCTAGGTGTAGTCCTTTGAGCGGATAATCGGTAGTGGCGTGATCAAAATTTGGGGCAGTGTCAAATCCTTCCATGGAATGACAGCTCAGACAATCGGCAGCAAGTGTCTTGCGATGATAATCATCATGACAACTCAAACAATCTTGAGTCAAGCCCATAAACGTATTGGATCGATCTTTTAAATCAGGATCATCTATAAAATCACTTTGATGACAGGCTTTACAATCGAGTTCTTGGTGTTTGCCAAGAAGTTCAAACTTCATCAATCGGTGATCAAAATTTATTGTATCAAATCGAATCATCTGAAATTCACGCCCGTGATGATCACTGTGACAAGCAATACATTCTTGGTCAATCACATCAGCTTGAGAGTGAAATCCTTTGTGAACATCCAGGGTGTTTTGAATTTCTGTGTGACAGGCAAGGCATTTGGAACTTAGCACACTAGCTCCAATTTCATGACAAAGGGTACAGTTGCTCATTCCTTCAAATTCTGCATGTGAAGCTGACAAATCTCCAGGAGATATCTGTGCAACACTCATCATGCTGATGAAAGCAGTAATCATGAACAATATATAATGACTCTTTTTCAATTAATGTTTTTTTAATATATGCCCAAAACGCTTGGTGATTTCAACTCCTGCTTGATTTAAGAATTTTATCGGTAGTTCTCCTCCTATAAAAATATAGACTAAATCATTGGCAATAGTTTTTGTTTCTTCAGTGTCTAACTGTTTCAATTCTACGGAATCAGTATTGATTTTTGTGATAGAACTAAAGTAGAGAGGAGTGATTGTTCCACTTTCAATCGCTTTGGTAATCAATTCCTTGTTCTTAGGTTTTGCTCTCTCAAAGGTGTTGGATCGTATCGAAATACTCACCTTGTTTTGATCGGCTAACAGTAGCGCAGATTCGATTCCTGCATCTCCTCCACCTACTACTACGATGTCTTTGTCAATGATCTGTTCAGGTTCGATAAGACGATAGGCTACCTTAGTGCTTTCTTCACCTTGAACTCCTAATTTTCTGGGACTTCCTCTTCTTCCAATTGCAATCAGTACCTGATTGCAGAAATATTCCTCACCTTCTTTAGTCGTGAGTTTGAAACTCAAATCTTCTTGCGGTACAATAGACTCCACCTTGGTGTGTTCTTGTATTTTGATGTCGTTCTCAGCTATGACTTTATTCCATAAATTCAGGAGTTCTTCTTTTGAAGTATTGTAGAGTTTTACCTTACCGTGCAAGGGTAGGTCCATGGGATGGGTCATTACAATCTTAGATCGAGGAAAAGTAAAGACCGTTCCTCCTAAGGAATCCTGTTCAAAGGTCAGGGTCGTCAACCCCAATTCTTTTGCCTTGAGGGTGGCAGCTATTCCCGCCGGACCAGCTCCAATAATTCCAATGTCGATGATCTTATGGGGGTTTGGCTTATTAGCATTGGCTATATAACTGACTGCCTGAGACCCCTGTTCTACACTATTCTTGATCAGTCCCATTCCACCGAGTTCTCCAGCGATATAGATGCCTTTGACATTGGTTTCAAAGCTCTCATCAACATGGGGGAGATCCACTCCTCTACTCTCGGTACCGATTCGAAGTGAAATAGCCTCTACAGGACAGGCGTGAAAACAGGCTCCATGACCAATACACTGACTGGTATTTACTACCGTTGCTTTTCCATCGATAATTCCTAAAATGTCTTTTTCGGGGCAATCTTCAATACAGGCGGCACTACCAATACAAGTGTTGAGGTCGATATAAGGGTGCAATGAAACGGGCTCGAACAAACCTTCTTCTTTTGCAATTCTAACTTTTTCTTCGGTAAGCTTTGAGGCTCTTTTGAGTTTTCGCATATAGAAATACAACACCGAAGCAATCAATAAGAAGACTACCGTATAAGTGATGATTTGTTCTAATGCAGTTTCGCTCATTTTAAAAGATCCATTTATAACCAAAAGCCAGTGTAACACCAATATGAATAATCACAATCACGAGCATTATAATTGCAAAGGGCATATGAAGTATATGCCAGTACTTGAACAGTTCTTGCATTTTCTTTAAACCTTGAATTCGCTTCCCATAAGCTCGTTCTTTTACAATCATTTGAAAGAGTTCTTTCGATTGTGTTTTTGATATATTTTTTTGCCTTAAGAGCTGTTTAACAGCTGTTCGATTCACTCCTTTTCTGATTTGAGGATCTTTATGACTAAAAGCTTTGATGAGCTCTTCTTCCTCATCAGTTAAATCGAGCTGTTTGAGAAGTTCATTTGACAGAGACTCTTTTTCAGCTTCGACTTCTTGAAGAGTTAAGGCTCTTCCTTCAATTGTTCTTGGAATCTGTATATAGATGAATCGCCCTAGAACGCCACTGAGCACTACGGCCACCATCGACCAGAATGCAATAGAGACAATTCCGCCAAACTTAAAGGCCGTGTGAAATAATATCATGATAGGGCCGAGGGTACACAAGAATATATGAAACTCTAATAGGTATTTTAAACGGATGTATTTGGACAAAAAATTATAGCGTTTTCTCAGAATGTAAATTGTAACTCCAAATGCTATAAAAAAGGTTCCTATAATTCCCAAACCGTGTCCGAATAGTCCGGAAGGCTTAAACCAATCGTGTTGATCCGTATAAAATCGATCTACAGTAGGAGTGCTGTAATATTCATAACCGTAATATGCTAAATAAAAAGTTACAATTAAAGTAATTGAAACCATACTCCAGATATATACAATGTGGACTAATCTGTTCATTTATAATAAAGTATTGTAGAAATTTACAAAAATTCAACTTTAAAGTGAGAGGTTTACAATTTCTTAACACTGTATTAGTCTAATTTAGATTGGTTCTAGAAAAGGAATTTTAACTTTAGTAGTTTCTATTTAGGACTATTTGAATTATTCCTATCTTGGTATCCAAACAAAATTTATGGAACTAATCAACCAATTCTTAAGTTCAATTTTACCCTATACCGAATGGGTTATGTTATTCCTTGTGGTAGGAGGAGGACTGTTTTTAAGCTTTTATTCCAAAGGAGTGCCTTTTAAATATTTTGGACATGCCATCGCGATTACTGCGGGTAAATACGACGATGAAAAGGATCCAGGAGAGGTGAGTCATTTTAAAGCACTCTCTTCAGCAGTAGCTGCTACAGTAGGTATGGGAAATATCGCTGGAGTCGCCATCGCTATTTATCAAGGAGGTCCTGGGGTTGTTTTTTGGATTTGGATGACTGCGCTCATTGGAATGGCTATTAAATACTATTCCTGTAGTTTGTCGATTATGTTTAGAGGAAAGGACAGTTCAGGTGCTATTCAAGGGGGGCCTATGTATTATATTCTTGAAGGTCTTGGTCAAAAGGCCAAACCCCTGGCAATTTTCTTTGCTGTAGCAGGGCTTTTTGGAGCACTTCCTGCATTTACCACCAATCAATTCACCCAGACCCTGATGGATGTGATTGTTCCACAAGAATCGATATTTGTAGCCTCTGAATTAGTTTGGAAAACCATTATAGGCCTTGTATTGTCTATTATTACCTCTATCGTCATCTTTGGAGGGCTGAAAAAAATATCCAATGTAGCATCGACCATGGTTCCATTTATGGTAGTCCTTTATTTGGTATCTGTTTTGATGATCATGCTCTTTAACCTCTCTAGTGTTCCCGAAGCGTTTGCTTTAATTTTTACGGAGGCCTTTAATTTTGAGACTGCTGTTACCGGAGGGTTTTGGGGATTGGTAATTATCGGAATTAGAAGAGCGGTCTTTTCAAATGAAGCAGGGGTAGGATTAGCACCGATGTTTCATGGACAGTCTAAAACTAAGGTTCCAGCTCAAGAAGGATTAGTAGCGATGTTAGGCCCTTTTATCGACACCATAGTGGTGTGTTCACTTACGGCTCTTACCATTATTGTTTCTGGGGCTTATTTAGAGGCTCAAGACAATGGGATCATCATGACCCTTATCGCATTTAAGAAATCAATTTTTGGAGTGGGAGATGTACTGCTTATGATTATTGTCTCGGCATTTGCACTTTCTTCATTGTTTACTTACGCCTATTATGGAACCAAATGTCTCAACTTTTTAATCGGAACAAAGAAAGGACGCTATTACAACTTTATTTATGTGTTTAGCATTACCTTTGCAGCAATTGCCTCAGTTGATTTAGTGATCAATCTAATCGACTTGTCATTTGCACTGATGGTGATCCCTAATATGATTGCACTTTTCATTTTAGCACCAAAAGTAAACAAGGCAGCGAATGCCTATTTTAACAGTAGAAAAAAATAATGAGCGAACACAAATCTGGTTATGTCAATATCGTAGGGAATCCCAATGTTGGAAAATCCACCCTGATGAATGCATTCATGGGGGAAAAGTTTTCTATTATTACTAATAAAGCTCAAACGACCAGACATCGGATTTTAGGAATTCTCAGCGGTGATGATTATCAAATGATTTTGTCGGATACTCCTGGGATTATCAAGCCTGCCTATGAATTGCAAAATGCCATGATGGATTTTGTGAAATCTTCTTTTGAAGATGCAGATGTATTACTCTATATGGTGGAGTTAGGAGAAAAGGCACTTAAAGACGAGCAGTTCTTTAAAAAGATTCAAAATGCTAAAATCCCTGTTTTATTACTCCTCAATAAAATTGACAAGGCGGAACAAGATTTTTTAGAAACTCAGGTAGCTTATTGGCAAGAGCAGTTACCCAATGCTGAAATCCATCCTATATCTGCCCTGGAAAACTTTAATATTCAAGGGGTATTTGAGCGTATTAAAGAGTTGTTGCCTGTAGGGCCTGCTTATTATCCAAAAGATCAGCTCACCGACAAACCGGAACGCTTTTTTGTCAATGAAAGTATTCGTGAAAAAATTCTAAAGCATTATAAAAAGGAAATTCCCTATGCTGTTGAAATTGAAACAGAAGAATTCGCTGAAACAGATCAGATTATTCGAATACGATCGGTGATTATGGTTGAGCGAGATACTCAAAAGGGAATTATTATCGGGCATAAGGGTTCTGCTCTAAAAAGAGTGGGAATGGAAGCCCGTAGGGACCTTGAAAAATTCTTCGGAAAGCAGATTCACTTGGCACTCTATGTCAAAGTCAACAAGAATTGGCGTTCTAACAACAGAGAATTAAAGCGTTTTGGCTATAGTGAATAGTCCAATTATTTTTTACGCAAAAAGATACTGATAGGAACTCCGCTAAAATCAAATTGTTCTCTGATTTGATTCTCCAAAAATCTCTTATAAGGATCCTTTACATACTGTGGTAGGTTACAATAGAATGCAAACTGAGGATAAGGTGTAGGCAGCTGCGTACAGAACTTAATTTTGATATACTTTCCTTTAAGCGCCGGAGGAGGGGTGTTCTCAATAATTGGTAGCATTACATCATTGAGCTCTCTAGTCTTGATTTTCTTTGATCTATTTTGAAAAACTTCTACAGCAGTCTCAATAGCTTTAAAGATACGCTGCTTGTTCAGTGCAGAAATAAACACGATCGGCACATCGGTAAAAGGAGCGGTTATTTGGTGAATCTGATCGGTAAAAGCCTTAGTTGTCATGGTGTCTTTTTCAACCAAATCCCATTTATTGACAAGGATTACAATTCCTTTGTTGTTTCTGTGTGCTAACCAAAAGATGTTTTGAACTTGACCGTCAAATCCACGAGTCGCATCAAGCACTAAAAGGCACACATCGGAGTGTTCGATTGCTCTTACGGAACGCATCACAGAGTAAAACTCAAGATCTTCTTTAACTTTTGATTTTCTACGTATTCCAGCAGTGTCTACAAGGTTGAACTCAAATCCAAAACGATTGTATTTGGTGTCTATACTATCTCTTGTGGTTCCTGCAATATCTGTTACGATATAACGATCTTCACCAATAAGCGCATTGATCAGGGATGATTTACCCGCATTGGGTCTTCCGACCACTGCAAAACGAGGTAATTCACCGTCTTGATCTTGATCACTTTCTGGGGGAAGGGCTTCAACCACCGCATCTAAAAGTTCTCCAGTTCCACTTCCGCTAATACTAGCGATGGGGTAAAATTCACCAAGTCCTAAATTGTAAAACTCATAGGTGTCGTCTCTGCGTTTAGAAGAATCCACTTTATTGACACATAGTAAAACAGGTTTTTTGACTCTTCTGAGAATTTTAGCGACTTCTTCATCCATTCCGGTAATTCCAGAATCGACATCGACTACAAAAATAATAACGTCAGCCTCATCAATGGCTAATTCAACCTGTTTGTCAATCTCTTTTTCAAAAACATCATCTGAGCCAACCACATAACCACCAGTATCGATTACAGAAAATAATCGACCATTCCATTCACTCTTTCCATAGTGACGGTCTCGAGTGACCCCACTAACGGCATCGACAATAGCCTCCCTCTTTTGAATCAAGCGATTAAACAGGGTGGATTTTCCAACATTAGGTCTTCCGACGATTGCGACAATTGCACTCATATTTTGATCTTTGATGCAAAAGTAATACTAATAATTCACAAAAGTTAAAAAGAGTGTTGAAACCCTATAAATTGTATATTGTAAGCCCAAACTTAAACCTAATGAATAAATCGCAAATTCTTCTCTTTGTAGCACTCTTAGTCCTAGGATCTTGTAAGCAACAATCTTCATCTACGGCTGAAGTATCTACAGAAAACTTTTCAGATTATAAAGAAGCATTTAGACCTCAATATCATTTTACACCTCCTTCAAAGTGGATGAATGATCCTAATGGTCTCGTCTATGAAAACGGAGTCTATCATTTGTTCTATCAGTATTATCCCGATGCTATTGTATGGGGACCAATGCATTGGGGGCATGCTACTTCAAAAGATTTAATCCATTGGGAGCACAAGCCTATAGCGCTTTTCCCCGATGAATTGGGGTATATTTTCTCTGGATCTGCTATTGTCGACACGAATAATACTTCTGGTCTTGGTTCAGTGGAAAATCCTCCACTTATTGCAATTTATACCTATCACGATCCCAAGGGAGAACAATTAGGGAGAAATGATTTTCAGTATCAAGGACTGGCTTATAGTTTAGATCATGGGGATAGTTGGATTAAATATGAGAACAACCCTATCATTCCCAATGAGAATTCCATAAGAGATTTTAGAGACCCTAAAGTATTTTGGAATGAACAATTAAAAGCTTGGTCTTTGGCAGTAGTAGCAGGAGATCATTTACAGCTTTGGAAATCTTCAAATTTATTGGATTGGGAATTTATGAGTGATTTTGGAAAAGAGGTAGGAGCACATGGAGGTGTGTGGGAGTGCCCTGACCTATTTGAACTAAAAGTAGCTGGTAGTGAAAAGAGTAAATGGGTACTCTTGATCAGTATTAATCCTGGAGCTCCTAATGGTGGAAGTGGAACTCAGTATTTCGTAGGGGACTTTGATGGTACTACCTTCACATCTGTTCAACGAAATCCGAAGTGGATTGATCTGGGAACCGATAATTACGCAGGAGTAACCTATAATGGATTGAGTGATGATCAGCGCATTTTTATAGGCTGGATGAGTAATTGGTCCTACGCCCAAGAAACTCCTACTGACCTATGGCGTTCAGCAATGACCCTCCCCAGAAAACTCAGCTTAAAAATGGTGGAAAAGGACTATGTCCTAGCTTCTTACCCTATTACATCGCTAAGCTCTATTGTGACTTCTTCTGATTCGAAGTCATTTGATTTGGAATCAAATAAATCAAAAGAATTTAAACAGGAACTGTTATCTACTTCCAAAGTTAAATTCAGCTTAAAGGGATCAGTTAAGCTAAAACTAAAGAATGATCAAGAAGAAGAATTGATGCTATCAATATCGGAATCAGGCTCTATAGTTATCGATCGGTCTAAATCAGGACTCATTGACTTTTCAGAAAACTTCTTTACTGAAATCAAGGCTGATTTTATACCTAAAGAAATCAATGAAGTGGAACTTTATGTGGATGCTTCTTCAGTGGAACTATTTATCAATAAAGGAGAACGTGTTATGAGTGCTCGAATGTTCAATAAATCGAATTACAGTTCTGTTGAAGTTTTGAATACTACCGATTCAATAATTGAAGTGATTGATTTTTCAGTAAATCCTATTAAAAGAATTTGGGATTAAAGCTGATTCTTGATTTTTAACAATTCTTCCTTTACGTGCTCTAATTTTTGAACAATATCGAGTTTTGAAAGCTGAGAAGAGTGTTCTAGCTTGAGTTGTTTTTTTGCTCCTTCAAGGGTGAATCCACGCTCTTTGACTAAGTGATAGATACGCTTTAGGTTTTCGATGTCTTTAGGGGTGAATTTTCGATTTCCCTTGGCGTTCTTTTTGGGTTTGAGAATTTCGAAATTTTGTTCCCAAAATCGAATGGTAGAAGTGTTTACCTCGAAAGCTTTTGCTACTTCTCCAATACTGTAATACCGTTTTTGAGGAAGTTCTTGCATTAGTCTAGAGATTGATTTTCTTGACTAGCATTGCGCAGTAGAATTTGGAATTCCTCTGGAGAGAGATTTCCGTAATAGAAGTTAATAGGATTGATTCTCTTTCGATCTTTCCAAACTTCGTAGTGTAAATGAGGGGCCTGAGATCTACCTGTTGAACCTACAAAACCGATTATGTCCCCACGCTTTACTCGTTGACCTCTTCGAACATTGTATTCGGTCATATGTGCGTAGATGGTTGTGTATCCAAAACCGTGATCGATTCGAACGTGTTTTCCAAATCCAGAGGCTCTGTTGTCAGCTCTGATGATTCTTCCATTTCCAGTTGCGTAGATAGGGGTTCCTTTTGGTGCGGAGAAATCCATTCCCCAATGGCGTTTTCTAACCTTGGTAAAGGGATCAGATCTCCAACCAAATCCAGAGGCCATACGTTTGAGATTTTCATTTGCTACTGGTTGAATTGCTGGGATTGCTGCGAGTAATTCTTCCCGGTCAGCAGCCATTTTTGCAATTTCATCTAAGGACTTGGATTGAACGACCAACTGTTTTTGAATGATGTCCATATGTTTGGTCGTATTGATAATAAGTTCTGAATTCTGATAGCCTTCTAATCCTCTGTAGCGATTGAGTCCACCAAATCCAGCTCTTCGCTGTTCCTCGGGAATTGGATTTGCTTCAAAGTACACACGATAAATACTGTTGTCTCGATCCTCTACATTTGCAAGAACCTTTTCAATCTGTTCCATTTTTTTGTCCAAGAGTTCGTATTGAAGTCTAAAATTCTTGACTTCTCGTTCGAGAGATAATTCTCTAGGAGTGTTGATGATAGAGGTGTTGAGTAATACAATTAGGCCAATAAAGCCAACTAATATGCTCGATACTACAAATAAAAAGACACGACCAAACTTCTTGGAAGTCTTTTCTTCTATTTTCTTATAAGACAGGGTCTCAGCGTCGTAATAATATTTTACCTTAGACATCTCTAGAAATTGTGCTATTTTTGTGCACGATTGTTATCACAAATATAAGTGTTTTAACAAGATCCAATATATTAAAAACAATACAGAAAACAGTTCTTTGTTTAAAAAGGCTGATAAATATACAGAATTGATGAAGTCTCAAGAGGTAAGAAAACAATTTTTAAACTTTTTTAAAGAGCGTGAACACAAGATAGTTCCTTCTGCTCCAATGGTCTTAAAAGACGACCCTACATTGATGTTTACCAATGCGGGTATGAATCAGTTTAAAGCCTTCTTTTTAGGGACTTCTCATCCAAGTTCTCAGCGCGTAGTCGACACTCAAAAGTGTTTGAGGGTCAGTGGTAAACACAATGATTTGGAAGAGGTTGGAAAAGATACCTACCACCACACTATGTTTGAAATGCTAGGAAACTGGAGTTTTGGCTTAGACGGTGAAGGAGGAAACGGATACTTCAAAAAAGAAGCTATTGAATGGGCTTGGGAATTCTTAACGGATATATGTGGTATTGATAAAGACAGTATGTACGTAACTGTTTTTGAAGGTTCCAATGATGCTGATGCTCTCGAAGAAGATACAGAAGCGAAAGATCTGTGGAAGTCTTTGGTGCCAGAATCTCAAATCCTCTACGGGAATAAGAAAGACAATTTTTGGGAAATGGGAGATCAGGGTCCTTGTGGACCTTGTTCTGAAATACATGTAGATATCAGATCTGCAGAAGAAAAGGCTGAGGTTTCAGGAGCAGAATTGGTCAATATGGATCACCCACAGGTGATTGAGATTTGGAATTTGGTATTTATCCAATACAATAGAAAGGCCAATGGTAGTTTGGAAAAATTACCTGCTGTACACATCGATACCGGTATGGGATTTGAGCGTCTGTGTATGGTATTACAGGGAGTTCAATCCAATTACGATACGGATGTATTTAAACCCTTAATTGCTGAAATTGAAAAAATCAGTTCTTCTACCTATGGTAAAAAGGAGGAGACTGATATTGCAATAAGAGTAATTGCCGATCACATTAGAGCTATTGCTTTTTCAATTGCAGATGGACAATTGCCATCCAATACTGGAGCAGGTTATGTAATTCGAAGAATTTTAAGACGTGCAGTGCGTTATGGATTTACCTTTTTAGACGCAAAAGAACCCTTTATGTATCAGCTGGTTAAAGTGATGGTCGCTCAAATGGGGGATGCTTTTGCTGAGTTAAAAGATCAAGAGCAGCTCATTGAAAACGTTATCAAAGAAGAAGAACAGTCGTTCTTAAACACGCTCGATCAGGGACTTGGACTTTTAGATCGTTTGATGAAGGAATCCAAAGACAAAGTATTGGAAGGAGAAAAAGCATTTGAATTATACGACACTTTTGGTTTTCCAATTGATTTAACGGCACTGATTCTCTCTGAAAATAAGATGGAGCTCGATCAAAAAGGATTTGATACTGCGATGAAAGCTCAAAAAGATCGTTCTCGTAAAGCTTCAGAAGTATCGAAAGAGGATTGGACGGTGCTCTTCGACGACAAAGATCAAGAATTTATTGGGTACGATTATTTAGAGGCTGATGTTAAGATTGCTAAATACCGCAAACTAAGTTCTAAGAAAGAAGGTGAATTGTATCAATTGGTATTCAATATGACTCCTTTCTATGCTGAAGGTGGTGGACAGGTTGGAGATAAAGGTGTCTTGGAAAGTGAATCAGGAGAAGTAGTGATGATCTTGGATACCAAAAGAGAAAACGATGAGATCGTTCATTTTACCAATAAACTTCCAGGGGATTTAGAGGGTAATTTTAAAGCAGTTGTCGATGAGGTTGCTCGTTTGCAAACCGCAAAAAACCATTCGGCTACTCACCTTTTACATCAAGCACTTAGATCGGTATTGGGAACACATGTCGAACAAAAGGGGTCTGCAGTGCAATCTAAAAACCTTCGATTTGATTTTTCTCATTTCTCAAAGGTGACAGATGAACAATTAGCAGAGGTTGAAGCATTTGTAAATGAAAAAATACAAGAGGGTATTCCTCTTGAAGAAGCGCGTAATATTCCCTTGGCAGAAGCCAAAAAGCAAGGTGCGATGGCTTTGTTTGGTGAAAAGTATGGGGATGCTGTTCGAACCATTCGCTTTGGAAGTTCTATAGAACTCTGTGGAGGGACTCATATTGCTAATACCGCAGATTTATGGAGTTTTAAAATTAGCTCTGAATCAGCAGTAGCAGCTGGGATAAGACGTATTGAAGCTATTACAGGAGACGCTGTAAGAACTTACTTTAACCAAAGTCTTAAGGTCTTAGATTCTGTAAAGACACAATTGGGAACTCAAAAGGATCTTCCTCAGGCAGTTTCACAATTACTTACGGAAAATCAAGAGCTTAAAAAACAACTTGAGAACTTCAAAAAAGAAAAAGCGCTCTCTGTTGCTTCTGATCTAGAATCTTCATTTAAATCGATCAATGGAGTACAATTGCTCACTCAAGAATTGGATTTAGACGCTGCAGCAATTAAAGACTTAGCTTTTAAACTGGGAGCAGATAAGAAGGATGTGTTCATTTTATTTGGAGCAAACAACAATGGAAAGGCCCTGTTGAGCTGTTATATATCTAAGGAATTAGTAGAATCTAAAGGGCTCAATGCAGGTACTATTGTAAGAGAACTCGGTCAATTTATTCAAGGAGGCGGTGGAGGACAGGCGTTCTTTGCTACCGCTGGTGGAAAAAATCCAGAAGGTATAGGAAAAGCTTTAGAAGCAGCAGTGAAGTATCTCGACTAAGCGATGAACCTTTCTACTAAAATAGAAGGCTTAAAAACCAATAATTCTATCGACTATTACTCTAAGTTGATCTTAGTGGGATCCTGTTTTAGTGATTCCATTGCTGATAAGCTGAGCAGTCATTTATTTGAGGTGAGTTCCAATCCATTTGGAATTAGCTACAATCCCCTTTCAATTACAAAGAACATATCGAGAATTATCGACCAGAACACTTTTAGGGAGGATGAATTTATTCAAGACAAAGAATTGTGGTTTCACTACGATTTGCATTCCTCTTGGAGCTCAACGAATTTATCTAATCTCACAAGTGAGCTGAATGCTCAAATCGATAAGTCTCACAGAGAACTAAAGCAGGCTACTCATTTATTTGTAACCCTTGGAACTGCCTTTGTGTACGAGTTAAAATCTACTAAGAGTATTGTTTCCAATTGTCATAAACAAAAGGCATCTCTTTTTGAAAAGCGATTGCTGTCGATTTCAGAAATTAAACAGTCCATCCGAGAATTATACCTAAAACTTCAGGAGTTTAATCCTGATTTAAAGGTGATTTTTACAATATCCCCTGTAAGACATCAGAAAGATGGTCTCATAGAAAATAACCGTTCCAAGGCTCATCTTCGCGCTGCTCTTTTCGATTTCTTGGAAGAACAGTCCCATTGCGAATATTTTCCAAGCTATGAAATACTCCTAGACGAACTCAGAGATTATCGCTATTACGACCGGGATTTATTACATCCCAACGCCTTGGCAATTGATATTATTTGGGAACGATTTGTAGCGCTTTATATGGAAAACAACTGTATTGAGGATATGAAAACAGCTGTGTCAATAGTCAAAGCAGAGAACCATAAATCCTTTCATCCTGAGCGTCAAGAACATAGATTATTTTTGAATAAAAACATTCAAAGAAAAACAGAATTTTACAATAAATACCCTCATTTAAACGTTAGATAGAGCTATGAAAGTGAAAATTGAACAAGGAGACTACTATTGGACCGATCAAGGATTTAAAGTCTTTACTGAAACCTATCATTTAAAAAGAGGATACTGCTGTGAATCTGCGTGTAGACACTGTCCTTATGGCTATGATGCCAAAACAAATTCACACTAATGCCTGAGTCCCCACTTGTTGATTTGAGTTCTTATTTTGAGCCCTTTTCAAAAAGGGGAATCCAGTTGTTTATCAAAAGAGAGGATTTACTACATCCACATATTTCAGGGAATAAATACCGAAAGCTCTTTTACAATTTAAAAGAAGCAAAAGAGCTGGGTTACGACACTCTTTTAACCTTTGGAGGGGCCTTTTCGAATCATATCGTTGCAACAGCCTATGCTGCTAAAAAGCACGGTTTTAATTCCATTGGAATCATCAGAGGAGAGGAATTGGCATTTGAAGAGCTCAATCCCAGTTTGCAATTTGCGACCTCCTGTGGTATGAACTTGCACTATGTTTCTAGGAGTGATTATAGAGAAAAGAATTCAAGTGAATTTATAGAGGGACTCAAAAATAGATTCGGATCCTTTTATTTGGTACCAGAAGGAGGAACCAACGAGTTGGCTGTAAAAGGCTGTGAAGAAATACTGAATAAATCTGATGAATCGTTCACTCATATTGCTCTTGCTGTAGGAACAGCAGGAACGATCTCAGGGCTTATTCGATCGTCGAAGGAACATCAAAGGGTTTTAGGTTTTCCTGCCCTAAAAGGTGATTTTTTGAAAAAAAATATTGGTACCTTTACCTCCAAATCTAATTGGGAACTCATCACTGATTATCACTTTGGTGGTTATGCTAAAATCGACAGGGAACTCGTCTTGTTTATCAACGATTTTTACCGAAAAAGTGGAGTTCCATTAGATCCAATATACACCGCAAAAATGACATTTGGTGTGTTTGATCTAGCCAAAAAAGATTATTTTAAATCATCAGATAGGGTGTTGATGATTCACACAGGTGGCTTACAAGCTATTGAAGGCATGAATAATTATTTAAGAACAAAAAAACTACCACAGCTGATACAATGAGAAAATACTTACTGCTTTTCGGAATTCTATCTCTGTTTTTACAGTCCTGTTCCATTATTAAAAAACCATTTGTGTTTACCGCAAGGGTAACTACCAATGACGAAGTGCGTTCCTATATCAAAACCTATGCTCCAATTGCACAGGATGAAATGCGGGAATTTGGAATCCCTGCGAGTATAACACTAGCACAGGGGATTTTAGAAAGTGGAGCGGGTAAAAGTACTCTAGCTCGAAAATCAAATAATCACTTTGGAATCAAATGTCATAAGGGTTGGGAGGGTGAAACCGTATTACATGATGACGATGCAAAGGATGAGTGTTTTAGAGTTTACGAATCTCCGAGAGAATCCTACAGAGATCACTCACTATTTTTAACTCAACGCAATCGCTATTCCTTCTTATTTAATTACAGACCCAGAGATTATAAAGCTTGGGCAAAAGGCCTTAAAAAGGCTGGTTATGCAACGGATCGTAAATACGCTCGTCGATTAGTTGCATACATCAAGGCTTATGATTTAAAATCTTATGACAAGCTTCGCTATCGCAAAAAGAAAAAGGCATTGGTGTATCAGTATCCACAAAAACAAAAGAGTTCTGTGAAAAAGGACGATTCTAAGTCGCTACTATCAACCAAGAGTCAAAAACAAACACATATTGTTTCTAAAGGGGAGACACTTTATTATATATCTAAACTCTATGGGGTATCCATTGAAGATTTAAAAAAGTGGAATCAACTCAAAAAGAATTCAATTAAAACAGGACAAGAACTTATTATAACCAATTAGTATGAGATATCAACGATCGAGTGAGTTATTCGAAGCTTCGAACAAGGTCATTCCGGGAGGAGTAAATTCTCCTGTAAGAGCTTTTAAATCAGTAGGAGGTACCCCTATTTTTATTCAGAAGGCCAAAGGGGCTTATTTGGAAGATGTGGATGGTACCAGCTATATTGATTATATAGCTTCATGGGGTCCTCTGATTTTAGGGCATGCTTATGAGCCAGTAATCGATGCAGTTGTTCAAAAGGCAAAGCTGGGAACCTCTTTTGGTACCCCTACGGAAATCGAGACCAAATTGGCGTCTTTAGCTGTTGATATGGTTCCTCATATTGAAAAGATTCGCTTTGTAAATTCCGGAACTGAGGCTTGTATGTCTGCAGTCCGTTTAGCGAGAGGATATAGTTCGAAAGATAAAATTATCAAATTCGAAGGATGCTATCACGGTCATTCGGATTCATTTTTGATTCAGGCAGGAAGTGGTGCAGTGACCTTTGGGTCGCCAAATAGCCCTGGAGTAACTCAAGGAACTGCAAAAGATACCCTCCTGGCTACCTATAACGATCTCGATTCTGTTCGACAATTAATCGAGGCCAATAAAGGTGAAATTGCGGCAATTATCTTAGAGCCTGTTGCTGGAAATATGGGTTGTATTCCTCCAAGTAATGATTTTATTACAGGAATCAGAACGCTTTGTGATCAGGAGGGAATCTTACTTATTTTTGACGAGGTCATGACTGGTTTCAGACTTGGAAAAGGAGGCGCTCAAGAAGCATTGGGAATCAAAGCTGATATCGTGTGTTTTGGAAAAGTGATTGGTGGAGGGCTACCGGTAGGAGCCTTTGCAGCTTCTGCTGAAATTATGAGTCATTTAGCCCCTGAAGGTCCCGTATATCAAGCGGGAACACTCAGCGGTAATCCTCTTGCTATGGCAGCAGGTCTTGCGATGCTTGAAGCGCTAAATAAAGACGCTGAAGTATTCGATCGCCTGGCTAATAAAACAGCGTACTTACACAAAGGATTGGAGAAAGTATTTAATGAAGCTGGTGTTAGCGTTCAAATCAATCGATTTGGATCCATGGTCTCCGTGCATTTTACAGATACAGCTGTAGTGGATTTTAAAACTTCAGCACTTGGAAATAACGAACGCTTTAAAACTTATTTTCACGGAATGCTCGATCGAGGAATCTACCTACCTCCATCAGCATTTGAAAGCTACTTCTTAAACGATGCATTGACTTATGAGGATTTGGATAAGACCATTGCAGCACTAGCTGAATTTGTTGAGGAATTAAAGTAAATTATAGAGACAATCTGCGGTATTCATAAGATGGTTATTTTTTAAAATTTCTAGTATTTCAAATTCATTTATTGAAGGATTGTTTCTATTTAAAACAAGGGATTTAAATGCTTTTACTGAAATTGAAGGGTTTAATTCTATTATTTCTGATAAAAAATCATCAGGAGATCTTGCTTCTAACCTATAAATAGCTAAATAGTCATTTGGAAAATCTTTTAGATTGTGAGTGATAATAATATTGGCTTTTGATTTAATTGCAGCAGCTACTATGTGTCGATCTTTTAGGTCAGGTAAAGTTATATTTTCTACTAGGGATTCGTAGTTCTTTACTTTTGCATCTGGAAATGCTTGATGAGCTTTTGAAATTCTTCTTTCAATTTCAAATTTCGGTACATTTTTTCGTTTCATTAGTGTTTTCCATTCATCAAAAATGTGTTTGCTCCATTTAGGTATGTATAAATCATAAGAAGCAAACCAGAATAAGATATCTCTTATTACTATTGGATGAATGACATTAGTGTCTAAAATGCAAATAAGTTTTGAGTTATGAATCATATAATCCAGATTCTTCATCAGCTTTCATGATCTCTTTTAAGAGTTTTCTTTGATGGGCCTTCGTCTTCTTTTTGTAATTCATCAGGTCCTCGTATTTGATTCTTCTGTGTTTACCGACTTTAGAAAACTCGATTTTTCCAGTTTCTAAAAGTTTCACTATATGAGGTCTAGAACATCCCAAAATTTCAGCAGCTACTTGAGTAGAAACTTCTGCAGCGATTGGAACTATAGAAATAAGTTTTCCCATACTGAGCTCTTTTAAAATGTTTTTTAAAAGCTTTAATGAGATTAAAGGTAACTGAATTTGGTCTTTGGTCTCGATTATTTCGATGAATGGATTTTCGTCAGATAATTTCATAAGTAAAGATGCTAGTGCTTCATAAGAATTTAAGGCAAGTTCTTGTTCTTTCTTTGATGGTTTTTTTGTTGCAATTGTCTCCATGTCTTGAGTAGTTTAGTGCAAAACTAAACGAAATAAACGAAATAACCACAATAAACGCAATAAAAATACCCCCAAAACAAATCTGCCTTGGGGGTTTTAAAACTAAACTAAATCGTAAACTAAACGATTTTTATCTTCTGTGCATCTGACCTTTTTGATGCATTCCACCTTTGTTGTTCATTATTCCGGCTTTAGCTTTTTTGTGCATCATTTTTTTGTGCATCATCATTTTCCCCTTAGGAGCTTTTTTCATTCCTTGATGCATTTTCATCTTAGACCATTTAGAGTATTGATCTTCAGTAAGGATGTTTTTGATCTTACGCTGATGGTCAATTTTAAGGTCCATATGCTTATTCATCATTTCAAAACGATTGACTTCCTTACCAGCCTCTTTGTTCGCTTTCATTTGCTGATGATGTTTTTGCATCATTTTAGCCTCTTCACTGAAGAGTTTTACGAGTTCTTTTTGTTGCTTGTCATTGAGTTCTAAAGCAAGAGTTAGTTTTTTTGCTTTTAGTGTAGCTCTTTGTTCTGGAGTAAACTCATCTTGCTGGTGCAT
>DAIRFL010000121.1:0-6276 GCA_036795105.1 Flavobacteriaceae bacterium
GTTGGTAAAGGAATTGGTCCTGTAACTACAGCCCCAGTTGTCTTTACCGTTTTAACGATTTTCTCAGCAGATTTGTCTACTAAATTGTAATCGTATGATTTTAATTTTATTCTAATTTTTTGACTCATCTTACTTGAATTATTCGGTTAGTCCTTTAGCTGCTTTAATAACATCTTCAGCAATATTTGAAGGTGTTTCAGCATAGTGATCAAATTCCATTGTAGAAGTTGCACGACCTGAAGATAAGGTTCTTAGCGATGTTACATATCCGAACATTTCAGATAGTGGAACGTGCGCCTTAATTACTTTAGAACCTGCACGGTCAGACATTTCGTTAACTTGACCTCTACGACGGTTCAAGTCTCCTACAATATCTCCCATGTTTTCTTCTGGAGTCAATACTTCTAATTTCATAATCGGCTCCATAAGGACAGCTCTAGCAGCTTTTGCAGCAGCTTTGTATCCCATTTTAGCAGCTAATTCGAATGAAAGTGAATCAGAATCCACAGGGTGGAAGGATCCGTCTTTCAAGGTAACCTTCATAGAATCCATCTCGAATCCAGCTAAAGGACCATTCTTCATAGCCTCTTTAAATCCTTTTTCTACTGATGGAATATATTCCTTAGGAATGTTACCACCTTTGATTTCATTTACGAATTCTAAGCCTGGTTTGTTGTCTTCTGATGGCTCCATCACAAATACGATATCTGCGAATTTACCACGACCACCTGATTGCTTTTTGTAAACCTCTCTGTGGTTTGCAACAGCAGTAAGTGCTTCCTTGTACTCTACTTGTGGTTGTCCTTGGTTTACATCAACCTTGAACTCACGTTTTAAACGATCACAAATAATATCTAAGTGAAGCTCTCCCATACCAGAAATAATAGTCTGACCTGAAGCTTCATCAGTTTTCACTTGGAAGGTTGGATCTTCTTCAGCAAGTTTTGCCAAAGCCATACCTAACTTATCCACATCAGCCTTTGTTTTAGGCTCCACAGCAATACCGATTACTGGATCAGGGAACACCATTGATTCAAGAACAATTGGGTGCTTCTCATCTGATAAGGTATCTCCTGTTTTGATGTCTTTAAATCCAACAGCAGCTCCAATATCTCCTGCTTCGATATAATCGATCGCATTTTGCTTATTAGAGTGCATTTGATAGATTCTAGAAATACGCTCTTTGTTACCTGAACGGTTATTGAGAACATAAGATCCAGCATCTAAACGACCAGAATAAGCTCTAAAGAATGCTAAACGACCAACAAATGGATCTGTAGCAATCTTAAATGCAAGAGCCGCAAATGGTTCTTTTACATTTGGTTTTCTCAATTCTGGCTCTTCCGTATCAGGATTGATTCCTTCGATAGCTTCCTTATCCACTGGAGAAGGCAAGTAACGACATACAGCATCTAATAAGAACTGTACCCCTTTATTTTTAAATGAAGATCCACATACCATAGGGATAATACTCATATCCATTACAGCAGCTCTTAAAGCAGCGTGAACTTCATCCTCAGTAATAGAGTCCTCGTCTTCGAAGAATTTCTCCATAAGGTTTTCATCATACTCAGCAACAGCTTCTATAAGCTCAGCTCTGTACTGATGAACCTCATCTTTCATATCTTCTGGAATATCAATTACGTCAAAAGTTGAACCGTAATCGTCTTCGTGCCATACAATCGCACGGTTTTTAACTAAGTCTACAATTCCTTTAAAGTCTTGTTCTTCACCAATCGGTAATACAATAGGAACTGCATTTGATTTTAACATCTCTCTAACCTGAGTACAAACATTCAAGAAGTTAGATCCTTGACGGTCCATCTTGTTTACAAATCCCATACGTGGAACTTTGTAGTTGTCTGCAAGTCTCCAGTTAGTTTCAGATTGTGGCTCTACACCATCAACAGCTGAAAATAAGAATACTAACCCATCGAGAACACGTAATGAACGGTTTACCTCAACGGTAAAGTCAACGTGACCTGGGGTGTCGATAATATTAAAGTGGTATCCTTTAGCATCTGCAGTTGGTTTTCCATTTTCAGTTGGAAATTGCCATGTACAAGTGGTAGCAGCAGAAGTAATAGTAATACCTCTTTCTTGCTCTTGCTCCATCCAGTCCATAGTAGCTGCACCATCGTGCACCTCACCAATCTTGTGACTGATACCTGTGTAAAATAATATACGTTCTGTAGTAGTGGTTTTTCCAGCATCAATATGCGCTGCAATCCCAATATTTCTCGTGTAAACTAAATCTCTTTGACTCATGATAACTAGGCTCTAAAATGTGAGAATGCTTTATTGGCTTCAGCCATTTTGTGAGTATCTACTCTCTTTTTAACTGCAGCTCCTTCTTCTTTATAAGCAGCTAAAATTTCAGCAGCTAATTTTTGAGCCATTGATTTTTCGTTTCTCTTACGAGAGTAACTAATTAACCATTTAATAGCAGTAGAGATTTTTCTATCTGGTCTAATTTGCATTGGAATTTGGAAGGTAGCACCACCGACACGTCTCGATCTTACTTCAACGTGAGGCATTACATTTGACAAAGCGTCTTTCCAAATTTCAAGTGCCGTTTTTTCGTCGTCGTTCTTCTTTTCTTCAACGATAGCCATTGCATCGTAAAAGATTTTGAAGGCAACTGATTTCTTTCCGTCCCACATCAACATATTAACGAAGCGGGTTACCAACTGATCGTTAAATTTTGGATCTGGTAAAATAGGTCTTTTTTTGGCCTGTCTTTTTCTCATTTCTTCTTACTTAGTTAATTAACTATTTTTTTGGGCGTTTTGCTCCGTACTTAGATCTACGTTGCGTTCTACCTTCAACACCTGCTGTGTCTAAAGCACCGCGAACGATGTGATATCTAACTCCTGGCAAATCTTTTACCCTTCCGCCTCTTACTAATACTATCGAGTGCTCCTGGAGGTTGTGTCCTTCACCAGGGATGTATGCGTTTACTTCCTTACCGTTTGTTAAACGAACCCTTGCAACTTTTCTCATTGCTGAGTTAGGTTTCTTAGGTGTTGTTGTGTAAACACGTGTACATACCCCTCTTCTTTGAGGACACGAATCCAAAGCAGCCGATTTACTCTTCTTAGTAATACTGGCTCTTCCTGTTCGTACTAATTGTGAAATTGTTGGCATATATAGTATAAAATAAATATAATTTACCCCTAAAAAGGGGCGCAAATGTAATCATCTTTTTCGATTATTCAAAAGGATAACATAAAAATTGATGAAATATTCCTCAAATCAATTTGTTAAGCTATTTTAGCTGCTTCAAAAATTCAATAAAATCAATGCAGATAAAAGAGCAAATAAATCAGTGGGGCAAGGAGCGAATACCCTTTGTTTTTTTAATTGATTTTGAACTGCAAAAACCCCTTGCCTACCCTTTGTCAGACTGTCCTTCGGTCCTGAAATACAATTTTGACGGCAAGACTAATTATCAGCCTGAATTTAGCAATACTACTGCTTCCAAACTCGAGACAGATTCCGTCGATTTTCAGCGCTTCAAAAAAAAGTTTGATCTCAGCCAAAAACACCTCAATAGAGGAGACACTTATTTGATCAATCTCACCGACAAAACTCCTATTAAAAGCGAGCTCAATTTCGAAGCACTTTTTAAGGCTAGCACTTCTAAATACACCATTTGGCTCGAGAGTGAATTTATAAGCTTTTCTCCAGAGACTTTTGTCACTATCAAAAATGGGGTTATTAGCACCTATCCCATGAAAGGGACCATCAAACACCGTGATGAGCATTCTGAAAAAGAGCTGAGAGACAATCTCAAAGAACAATCAGAACACGCCACTGTTGTAGACTTACTCAGAAATGACCTCAGTAGAGTATCCAAGAAGGTGAGTGTCGATCAGTATCGTTATTACGAAGTCTTACAAACTTCTGAGAGCGCTATTGGACAGATAAGTTCGAAGATAACAGGACTATTAGAAGGGGATTATCAAGCAAGGCTCGGTGACATCCTCTTTGATTTATTACCTGCTGGATCGATTTGTGGAGCTCCCAAAGATAAAACGGTACGCCTAATCGGTGAGATTGAAGACGAACCTAGAGGCTATTATACTGGAGTTGCATTCTATTACGACGGAGCAGAACTCGACTCTTGTGTGATGATTCGCTATATAGACAAAGACCACAACTATCGTTCAGGAGGTGGAATTACTAATATGAGTAAATTAGACGATGAATATCAAGAACTCAAAAGCAAAGTCTATGTGCCAATTGTTTGAGAGTATTCGAATTGAAGCTGGGATCATTCACCATTTAGAACTTCACCAAGAGCGAGTAAATCGTTCTCTTTTAAAATTAGGCGTAAGCACTAAGGTCGATTTAAGCGACTTCACTCATTTACTTTCGCTTCCTGAAAAGGGGATTTTTAAGCTGAGAATAGCTTATGATAAAAACGGTATTATCGATCAGCAACTTATTCCTTATATAATAAGGTCAGTAAAAAGCGTTGAATTAGTCATAGACAATTCAATAGACTACAGCTTAAAATTTGAAGATCGATCTACGTTGACAAGGTTACAAGAAGGATCCGACGCAGATGAAATTATCATCGTCAAAGACAATATGATTACCGATAGTAGTATTTCAAATATATTACTCTACGATGGTAGTTTCTGGTATACTCCGTCTAAACCCCTTTTAGAAGGAACCCAAAGAGCCCATCTAATTAAAAGGGGGATTATTAAAACTGCTCCCATCAAAATTGAAGCATTAAACAACTTTAGTCACTTTTGTTTTATCAACGCACTCAATCCATTTGAGTCTGCTTTAAAACATCCGATCGACCTAGTATTAAATAATTAAATCATAAATCTTATTTAAATTATAACGATTTTTTGACTTGTTGTTGAAAATTTTAATATTTTAGCTTCCGAAAACATCTAATCCCTCATGAGAAAAATATTTTTTTTATCGCTGTTTACACTATTAAGCATTAGTCTTCAAGCTCAAGATTTCAAAGGAGGCTACGGTCAAACCGATCAGCTAGTTACTGACTTTTTTAGACAAGTCAAGACTAAGGATTCGAGAAATGTTACAGTTGGATCTATTAAAGGAAGTCCTTATTTCGAAGAAGAATTCGAAAGAGGCACACTCCTCTATAACGATGAGCCACAAGAGGATATTGTTTTTATGAGATACAACGCCTTCGCCGATGAAATTGAAATGACTCCTCATCAATTTATGTACAAAACGGATCAGGCTGTTGTTAAAAGCACCGATTTGAGTTGTATCATAGGAGACGATAAGTACGTCTACCTTCCCTTTGTTGACAAAGCTTCTGGAATTGTCAAAATGGGCTATATGATAGAAGTTTACAAAGGCAAGAAGTTTAGGGTCTATTTTAATAAGACCAAAGTATATATGGAGGCGACTCAAGCGAGAACAGGATTAGAACGATCGTTCCCCGCTCGTTTTGTAGATGACCAAACCTATTACTTTAACACTAAGGGAGACACTCCTAAAGAACTTAAACTCTACAAGTCTAAACTCAGAGAACTCTTTGAAAACAAAGACCGCTTTAACTCCTTTATCAGAAGTAACAGACGTCCGAAAAACAACACTGATCAATGGCTTACTGAGCTCTTTAAGTATATGGAGCAGTAGATTGACTTTTGTCGTATAAATTCTTATCTTTATGGAATGAGACATTTTATACTATTTCTTTTAGCATTCGTTTTTAGTTTTACTTCCTACGCTCAATTTGAAAGAGGAGGGGAAAAAATTAGCAGTGGTCTCAATTGGGGACAATGGGACGGGCTCGCTATCGCACAATCGAGACAGTACAAAAAAGACTCGGATCACCTCAAAAACTCTCATTCCTTTGTTCAAGGAAGCCCTTATTACGATCGTACTTTCAAAAAATCAGTGGTAAGCTTTTACGACAAAGTAATTCCACAAGACATCTATCTGAGATACAATGCCAATACCGATGAATTAGAAATGAGCTCCTACCAGCACACTGGTGAAACAGAGCAAATGCTCTTACCCGATGTCGATCTCAAAGCTAAAATTGGCTCCGAAACATTTTATTACCGCCCTTACTTTACCAATAACAAGAAAAATGAAGAACTCATAGGCTATTTCATTTCGCTATTGGAAGGCAGTCCTTACAAGCTCTACCTTAAAAAAACCAAAGAGTTTAGAGAAGCTAAGGTTGCTAAAACCTCTTTAGAGCGTTCTTTTCCAGCTCGATTTGAGGAGAAAATTCAATATTATTTCCAAATAGGTGATCAGCCATTGATC
>DAIRFL010000122.1:0-2680 GCA_036795105.1 Flavobacteriaceae bacterium
CAGTCATATCATCTCCTCTAGAGTTTTCTCCAATAACCTGACCTTCGTAAATATCTTCACCTGGATCTACAAAGAACTTACCGCGATCTTGTAATTTATCAATTGAATAAGGAATTGCCTTTCCAAGTTCCATGGATACTAAAGATCCGTTTTGACGTTGTGGAATAGCTCCTTTAAGCGGTTGGTATTCCAAGAATCTATGTGACATAATAGCCTCCCCTGCAGTAGCAGTTAAGAGTTGATTTCTAAGACCGATGATTCCCCTTGAAGGAATTTGAAACTCACAAATCATACGACTACCCTTTGCTTCCATAGAAGTCATTTCTCCCTTTCTCATGGATACCATTTCAACTGCTTTTCCGGATACCTCTTCTGGTAAATCAATTGTCAAATGTTCGATAGGCTCACATTTAACTCCATCAATCTCTCTAATAATTACCTGAGGTTGACCAATTTGAAGTTCATATCCTTCTCTTCTCATCGTTTCAATCAGTACTGAAAGATGCAGTACTCCACGACCAAACACCATGAACTTATCAGCAGAGTCAGTTTCCTCTACACGAAGAGCTAGGTTTTTTTCTAATTCTTTAGTGAGTCGTTCGTTAATATGTCTTGAAGTCACAAACTTTCCTTCTTTTCCAAAGAATGGAGAATCGTTAATAGTAAAGAGCATGCTCATTGTAGGCTCATCAATTGCAATTGTTTTTAATTGCTCTGGATTCTCTAAATCGGCAACGGTATCACCAATCTCAAATCCATCGATCCCTACTAAGGCACATATATCTCCTGTTTGAACCTCTTCTACTTTTTTTCTGCCTAAGCCTTCAAATATAAATAGCTCTTTGAGTCTAGATTTTACCTGACTTCCATCGCGTTTGATCAAGGTGATTTGCTGACCTTCTTTTAAGGCTCCTCTCTGAAGTCTTCCAATTGCAATTCTTCCTGTAAATGAAGAAAAGTCTAAAGAAGTAATCAACATTTGGGTGTTTCCTTCTTTTGCTTCAAAGCTAGGAATATGTTCAATGACCATATCTAATAATGGTTCAATAGAATCAGTTGGATTGTTGTGATCATCACTCATCCAATTGTTCTTTGCAGAACCGTATACGGTTGGAAAATCTAATTGCCACTCTTCTGCTCCTAATTCAAACATCAAATCAAAAACCTTTTCGTGAACTTCATCAGGAGTACAGTTTTCCTTATCAACTTTATTGACAACTACACATGGTTTTAATCCTAAGTCAATTGCTTTTTGAAGCACAAAACGCGTTTGAGGCATCGGTCCTTCAAAGGCATCTACAAGTAGTAATACTCCATCTGCCATATTGAGAACACGCTCTACTTCTCCCCCAAAATCGGCGTGACCTGGAGTGTCGATAATATTGATTTTAGTTCCCTTATAATTTACCGATACATTTTTAGAAACAATCGTAATACCGCGTTCTCGCTCGAGATCGTTATTGTCCAAAATAAGTTCTCCAGTAGTTTCATTTTCACGAAACAACTGACAGTGGTGCATAATTTTATCTACCAATGTAGTCTTTCCGTGGTCTACGTGGGCGATGATTGCGATATTCTTAATGTCTTTCATGTAACTAAATAGGTTTTCCTTTTGAGGCTGCAAATATACAACTAAAAAAAGCTTCTCAACCTATTATTTTTAACAAGAGTGTATTAAAGAGACACAACGGTAGTTCTCAAGCGGCTTAAACGCTCTAAAAGTCCCTCTAAAAGACTGAGGTCTAACATATTTGCACCATCACTTTTAGCGTTCTTTGGATCAAAATGTGTTTCGATGAAGATTCCGTCAACTCCAGTTGCGATTCCAGCTCTAGCAATGGTTTCGATCATTTCAGGGCGACCACCTGTTACCCCTGAAGATTGGTTGGGTTGTTGTAATGAGTGAGTAACATCAAGAACTACAGGAGCAAATTGTTTCATTGTGGGAATACCTCTAAAGTCTACAATCATATCCTGATAGCCAAACATGGTGCCTCTATCGGTGATCATCACTTGTTCATTATGGGCATCCATCACTTTCTTAGCTGCGTGTTGCATACTCTCAGGACTCATGAACTGACCTTTTTTCAAATTAACCACTTTTCCAGTTGAAGCTGCAGCTACTACCAAATCAGTTTGACGAACCAAAAAAGCTGGAATTTGAAGTACATCCACATAGGCAGCTGCCATTTCTGCATCTGCAACTTCATGAATATCAGTTACTGTTGGTACTTCAAAGGTCTTAGATACTTTTTCAAGAATTTTTAAAGCCTTTTCATCACCAATACCTGTAAAGGAATCAATACGTGAACGATTAGCCTTCTTAAAACTACCTTTAAACACATAGGGAATCTTATAACGATCCGTAATCGAAACAACTTTTTCAGCAATTCTCATAGCCATATCCTCTCCTTCAATAGCACATGGGCCGGCTAAAAGAAAAAATTGATCGCTATCAGCGTGTTTAATCTGTGGTATTAATTCCAGTTTCATAAGCTTTTATTTAAATGCAAAGATACACTTAATTCCCATTGACGTAATCTTGCAAATAGCTAAATCGATCGGTGAGAGTTCCCTCAGAAGTAGTCATTTGTGCCCTTGAGAGTACTCCGTCCGCATCATTGTTGTAAAAGGCAGGGATCACATAACGAACAAAGGCTTCACTAAAACTTTCAGAAGC
>DAIRFL010000122.1:2780-6275 GCA_036795105.1 Flavobacteriaceae bacterium
GTTAAAATCATTAGTTAAAAATTCATCAACCCCTACACTCTTAATACCTACAGCATTCAAAATTTCAACTGCTCCATTACCTACCCTACCTTTTCCGGTTAAAACAATCTTCATAGGAGGTAATTCTAATGTTTTTAGAAGATTCATCAACTCATTTAAATCCTCCAAATCTTCGGCTTTGGGCAACTCGTATATTTGGTGTTTTAAACCATAGGTTCTAAGTCCGTTATAGGCACCCACTAGGCCAGCAAACCTCCCAAATGCTACTAAACGCTTGCATTTAGCGTCTACTATGGTTTCATGGTCATAAAGTACAATCTTATTTTTTAAGATGGCTTGAAGCAATCCTCTATTGTAGGGCTGCTCCTTAATAGTATGAGAAAAGAAAAAGTATTTCTTATTTGGAATTAAAGCCTCGATTGGAACTTCCTTTACTCCAAATAGCACATCACAAGAAGATACATCAGAATTGATTTCCAATCCATCAGTAAGGTAAGAATCTTCTTTAAAAGTTCTTAATTCTGAAGGTTCAACAATGATCTTGGCATCGTATTTGTCTATGATAGTCTTGCAAGCCTTAGGGGTAAGCACAACTCTTTTATCGGGTGGGTTTTTGCGTTCTTTTAGAACTCCGAAAGTTATCATATGAGGATTTTTGAGCTAATTTAAATCATTTAAAAAACGCTCACAAAGTTTTTAGTAACTTTGCTCCCTCTTAAAGAGAAATTAGTTCTTTGAAACTTATGGGGCCGACCGGTTTTGACAGCGAGGCCAATTGAACTGTAAGCATGTCGAGCGTTGATTTGTTGCTCGTAAATATGATGAATCGACTTTTTAAATGGCGAAAATAATTACGCTTTAGCTGCCTAATCCGAATTATAGTAGGATTGAGCCACGTCCCTGCCAGGCGGGGAGGCTGAATGTTCCTGGGAAGCCCTTGTTGTTGGCGTCCCGCCAAGGAGCACCATAAAAAGCAACATAGAGAATAAAGTACTTCGATTTATTCTCAAACCTTAAGAAGATAAGCTAGTATTAGGCGGTTTTTGGTCAGCTACTAGTCGAAAACTAATCAAGAACTAAACATGTAGAAAGCTTTTTAATTGCTTGTTTGGACGAGAGTTCGATTCTCTCCGGCTCCACAATAAAAAACCCAGCTTATAAGGCTGGGTTCTTTATTTTATTCAATCCATGCATTTGGATTTTTTACTTTGTGTTTCTTTATCCGTCTTTTTCTAACCCGTTTAAGCGATTTTAAGAGTGACCAGCACATTAACAGCAAAACAAGCAGGAAGAGTATTCCTGAGCTGACAGAGGCAGCCTGCATGGCTTTTAAACCTCCTCCTATTAAAAGAGCAGTTGCAACCAATCCTTCAGTCAAAGCCCACATGATACGCTGGCCAACTGGAGCGTCTAACTTTCCTCCAGATGTAATGCTATCAATTACTAGTGAACCGGAGTCAGAAGAGGTAATAAAGAAAATAGAAACCATAAATATTCCAATAAAACTAGTTATTGAAGCTAATGGGTATTCGTGAAGTAACATAAACAATGAAGTAGAAGAATCTTCTAAAATCGCTGTTGAAAGTAAACCAGGAGTTTCAATCTCTAAATTTAAGGCTGATCCCCCAAAAACGGTCATCCATAAGAATGTCATTAAACTCGGAACTAGCAATACTCCAAAGATAAACTCTCTCAAGGTTCTTCCTTTTGAAATTCTAGCGATGAACATTCCTACAAAGGGAGACCAAGCAATCCACCAAGACCAATAAAAAACAGTCCAATTTCCTTGCCACTCATCACTGACAAGAGCTGATGAATAGGTTCCCGTTTGCAACAAATTTTGAAAATAGTTCCCCGTACTCTGTACAAACATTTTTAACAGACCAACACTGTCAGAGAGCAAAAACATGGATACCAGAAAAATAAGTGCTACAAATAAATTGATTCTACTCAGTATTTTAACCCCCTTCTTTAATCCTGTTACTACAGAAATAGTAGCAATCAAAGTAATTATAACTATAATACTAATTTGCGTAACTAATCCAGAGTCGATTCCAAAAATATACTTTAGACCAGATGCAATTTGACGAGCCCCTAATCCAAGGGATGTCGCTAATCCAAAAAGCGTAGCCAATACAGCAATAATATCTATTAGATCTCCCCTCCAGCCAAAAATCTTTCTTCCGAGAAGTGGGAAAAAAATCGATCTAAGCGAAAATGGAAGTCCTTTGTTAAAAGCAAAGAACGCAAGTGAAAGTCCGACGATACTGTAAATAGCCCATGCATGTACTCCATAGTGTAAATATGTGAAATTAAGAGCTTGCATAGCCTTAGCTGTAGTTCCTTCAACTGCTATTGGAGGTAATGCATAATGTGTTATTGGTTCAGATACACTAAAGTACATTAAGCCTATTCCCATACCTGCTGAAAACAACATTGCAAACCATGAAGTTAAAGTAAAATCAGGTGTTGCTTTTTTTCCTCCCAAACGTTGTTTTCCGAATTTACCAAAACCGATGACCAAGCATACGATTAAAAAAACATTAACTCCAATGATAAACAACCATCCAAAGTTTGAGGTTATTGTATGAGTCATATCTTCAAAAAACAGACGTACTGATTCGCCTCCTGTTATAGCAACCCCCACAAATATTAAAATCAATATCAGTGATGGAAAAAATACATTTGG
This sequence comes from Flavobacteriaceae bacterium, assembly GCA_036795105.1. Taxonomy (GTDB): domain Bacteria; phylum Bacteroidota; class Bacteroidia; order Flavobacteriales; family Flavobacteriaceae; genus MAG-120531. The sequence continues at coordinate 5,470 of DAIRFL010000122.1, forward strand.
ATGTATATCAAAGTGCTTTTTCATTAATAATGTATGTTAATTAACAATCCACATCTTGCCATTAATGGTATCACCTCCACTATAACGAGAAGAAGCATCACTGTAATTAGCTTGATTTAAACTCTGTTCTTGACCAGGGTATAAGAATCTCATTGGTAACTTATAATCATTACCATTAGTTCCAATTGGAGCAGCGATAAATCGAAGACCGTCCCAACCTGATTCATTTACATACATTCTTCTCAATTCGAAATAAGGTTCCATTCCAGTAAAGAATACACTTAACCATTTTTGTTCGAGAAGGTCCATCTCTTCGTCATAGGCTACACCTGAGTTTACATAAAAATCTTCAAAGTCATCCCATCCATATGAACTGTAATTTACTGAATAATAAGAATGTGAGGCCTCTATTCCTTTTTTATAGTGCTCAGCTACTGAATCACTGATCCAACCTTTTAAAGCTCCTTCAGCAAGTATAAATTCTAATTCAGCATAGGTCATCATTAAACCTTCAGCTGTTTGTACGTTTAAATCATTAGCGGTAATTAGACCAGGGTAATCGTAAAAAGCTACGCCCAAACGGGATCCAGTTTGACCCCCAACTCCATTTTCAACACCTAAAAAACTAGGAGTGTTGTAGTTGTCATTTTCAGGACGAGCATATCTGGATAATCGTGGATCCTTTAAGCCTTCCATTACTGTTAGTGATGTCTTAGATAAAGCTACCGCATCAAAATCACCAATTTTTAGAGGTCTAGTAGGAAATTGATTTGGAAATGCATTTAAGAAACTCAAAGAAGCTTGTT
>DAIRFL010000123.1:0-6189 GCA_036795105.1 Flavobacteriaceae bacterium
AGATAAAGTATTTAGGAATAAGCCTCATCGCATCTATGCTTCTACTAGGTAGCTGTGTCAAAGACAAGGATGATGTTCAGGAGATTGTTTATGATGAAATCTCAGATTTTATCTGGAGAGGAATGAATTATTGGTATTATTGGCAGGGTGAAATTGAAGAATTAAGCGATACAAAACTCAGTAATCTAGACAATTACCACAAATACCTCAATACTTTTGAGAGTCCAGAAGCTCTTTTTAATCAATTAAAATACAATGGACAAGATGATTTCTCATGGTATATAGACGATGTTGCAGAACAATTAAAATCTTTTGCTGGAACGAGTAAATCCTATGGGATTCGATTAGCTCCTAGCCTCTTCAATGTTGAAACTGGAGGTAATGTATATATCTACATCGCCTATGTGGTACCAAATTCACCAGCAGCTGAAGCAGGCTTAAAAAGAGGAGACTTAATTTACAGAGTCGATGGAACGGTGATGAATCCAGATAATTACACGGTAATCAACAATTTATTCAACAAGGATACCGTAACCATTGGAGTGGGAAGTTTTGTGGATGGAACCTTCCAAGCAGATGGTGCTGATGTTGAAATAACTCGTGTTGAATATCCAGCTACTCCTATTCAGTATTCTACGGTACTTGAAACCTCAGGCAAGAAGATTGGCTATTTGGTATACAATTCCTTTAAATACCCCTTTCATGGTGAACTCAACGATGTCTTTGGTTATTTCAAAGACAATGGCGTAGATGAATTAGTACTTGATTTGAGATATAATGGTGGAGGTACTGTAATCACCGCAGCATTTTTAGCGAGTATGATCAATGGGAATATTGCTCCAGAACAAGAAGCCTTTGCTGATTTGAGATACAACGATAAAAGAAATCCAACCAAGGGCTCTACCTATCCCTTTTTTAACGATGTATACCTCTATAGTTTTGAGGGAACCTATCAATCTACCGTTGATATGAATCGTTTGACTTCAATTGAAACCTTATATGTCTTAACTTCTCCAGGCACTGCTTCTGCCTCTGAAATGATCATCAATGGATTAAGACCCTATATGAACGTTATTACTATTGGAGGAACTACTGTAGGTAAAAATGAAGGTTCCATCACTGTAGTTGATTCTCCAAATAGCTATGATGATCCTGACAACAGAAATCCAAATCACACAATTGGGATGCAACCTATCGTCTTTCAGATTTACAATAAACTAGGTGAAAATGATTACGACAATGGATTTGTTCCCTCTGTCGAACTAGACGAGATGGACTACGCTACTGAAATTAAACAGTTCGGAGATCCAACTGAACCCTTCCTAGCAGCTGCCTTAGGACTAATCACAGGGACAACTGCTAAGATGGATATGAGTCCTTCTATGGATGTTCACGCTTATGGAACACCAATTCAAGAAGAAAAATTCAGTCAAGAAATGTATTTGATTCCCTCAAAGGGCAACAAATTAAAGTAGTCTAAACCTCAGGTTTAAACGCAGCGTTCTACCCAAGCTTTGATATCCAATTTGTTCGACAAAATCGTTGTTCAATAAATTGTGTACTGCTACTTGTAAGTCTGTATTCTTATTTAATTGATAGTTCCAATTGAAATTTAGGAGTGTATAGGGATCTAAATCAACATTGGCATAACTGCTAAAATCGGTATCGTATCGATTACCGACGTATTGTGTTTCAAATAAAAGGCTGTGTTTTCCTTTTGTGTAGGTAGCAGCTAAATTAATCTTCGTTTTTGGAATTCGAATCATCAATTCTCGATCTCTAGTAATTGCTGTATAATTCATTTTTAGCAGTAGCTGATTTGTCAGTTTTGTTGAAAAATCAAGCTCCATACCTTTTGCTTTAGTAGTTCCTAAAGCATTGTCGTATTGAAAGAGTTCTTGATTCCAATAAACTGCATTTTGTTCATCTCTTTTAAACAGCAATACATTCCAAGAACTATTTTTGTGGGTTCCTCTAATGCCAGCCTCATAGGTTGTGTTTTTCTCTGGACTTAAATTTTCATTGGCTCCCCAATCACCGTAAAGTTGAAATAAACTAGGGCTAATAAAGGCCGAAGCAATACTCGAGTAAATAGCGTATTGGTTCTCTTTACCAAACACATAGGATGGATTTAAATGACCTACAAAGTGATTTCCATAAGTTTGATGGTGGTTGAATCGCATTGCAGTATTGACATTAAAGCCCGAATCTGATTTGATAAAAAAGGATACATAGGGGTCTATAGTTGTAACCGATGCTTCATTGATACTACTCGATGCATCTATGGAGCTTTGTATTCCAACCAAGGATTCTATTTTGTTTAAGATCCAGCCCTTGTAGTAAAAGTCCATATTCGTAGTTGCAGACTCGAATTCTCCTGGGTAAGTTGACTTATTCTCTGAACTGTATTTAATGTGATTTAATCCTAAAAACAAACTTCCCTTTTCTAATTTATAATGAGACTGAATGCTCACTAATAGTTTATCAGTTAAAAATTGAAAGGGTTCATCCGCAGCATTAAATGAGTCGTCATAGTCTGAACTCATGGAAGTAAAGGAACTTCTGAAATTCCAATGAAGGCGATTGCTCACTTTGTTCTTTAGACTCAATGAAAATTGTCTCTGTTTAAAAGGATCCTCCTCACTAGTATTTTCTAGTGCTGAAACGCCTCCTTCTAAAAGATAAGAATAGTTCAACTGATAATCTATTGAGCTCAAATTGGATGCGTAATTAAGTCCCAAAGAACGATAGTTTAGAGCTGTGTTTTGATCCTCAGCTGTTGCATTGGTACCCAATCCACTTCTCAGTTGAAGAGCTCCATTTAGATGTTCTTTGGTTGTAATTGCAATAACAGCAGTAGCAGCGGCAGTACCATAAACAGCACTACTCGCTCCTTTGAGCACTTCAATCTGTTGAATATCCGAAACATTTAACAAGCGTAAATCATAAGATAATGATGCAGAATAAGGATCGACTACACGCACTCCATCAATGAGAATTAATACTTGTTTGGACCTTCCTCCTCGAGCGTAAATACTCTGAGTATTTCCTCTACTCAATTGAGCTCCTTGAACTGTTATTCCAGAAACAGTATTTATTAATTGAGCTACAGAATAACTATTGTAAGCTTTTAATTCTTCCGCTTTAAGAACACGTACATTCTTCCCAATTAAGGCTTCTTTTTGAGGTGTTTTTAATCCAAAGAGCACCACCTCATCTAATGCAGCTATTGAATCTTTTGGTTGTTCTTGTCCGAAAACAGACAAGGATACTCCAAGAGCAATTAAGCTCCTAGTCATAAATTGTTTTTTCATTTTGTGTTGTTTAACACGGGATCAAAAGGAATTAACCTAAAAACTTTTTACCCGAAAGTTTATAATACAGTTTTGAAATTGGCAGGTCTCCTGGCTTGCGTCTTTTAACTGACCTTCCCCTATTTAGAGTGATATTGAAGTTGTTAAAAGCGTCGTTCGACTGAGCTTACAGTTGCGGGAACAGCACTAGACTTGAACTAGTTTCCCTTTTAATTTTCTAGATCAACTCTAGAAAAACCTAATTTCACCTCAAAAGTATACTTAAATATTGAACGCGCAATAATTAAATAGTATTTTTGATTAGCCATGGTACACAAAATATATACGATTCTCTTTTTTGCTTTTTCACTGACTGCTTCTATGGCACAAGATCATCAATTAAAGATCCATTATGCAGAGCACTTTAAAGTAATTGAGAAGGAAGATGGTGTGAAAATTTTAAGTGTCATCAATCCATGGCCCAACTCAAATACTTCTTATGAGTTTGCACTCATTCCAAAAGACAACAAGGAATTAAAAGCTAATTACCGAGATTACAAATGTATTTTTACTCCTGTAGAACGTATGGTGTTGAGTTCTACCACACATATTCCTTCAGTTGTAGATTTAGATAAAGTAGAATCCATTGTGGGATTTACAGGTACTGATTTAATTTCCTCAAAAGAAGTTAGACAGGCCGTTGATAAAGGCCAAATAAAAGAATTAGGGCTTAACGAAAAAATCAATATAGAAACAGCTATTGCACTACATCCAGAAGTAATCATTGGATTTAGCATCAACAGTTCTAATAAAGCCTATGAAGAATTAGAAGCCTTTGGTATCCCAATTGTATTAAATGCTGATTGGCTTGAGCAGTCACCATTAGCAAAGGCAGAATGGGTTAAGTTTTTTGGATTGTTTTTTAATAAGGAGGCACAGGCTAATACAATCTTTAATCAAATTGAAGCCAATTATTTAGAGGCTAAAAAACTAGCGGCTAAAGCCAAAGAACAACCCACCTTAATTAGTGGTTCTTTATACAAAGACGTTTGGTATGCACCAGGAAAGGATTCTTGGGCTGCTCGCTTTTTTAAAGATGCAAATGCGAACTATCTCTTCTCAGATATGGGAACCAGTGGCAGTTTATCACTTTCTATTGAGGAGGCTATCGTCAAAGGATCAACAGCTAGCTTTTGGATTGCACCCGCTCAATTTACCTCTTATCAAGAAATGCTCGATTCTAATACACATTACGGTGTTTTTGAATCTTTTAAAAACAATAAGGTATTTACTTATGCACTCAGCAAGGGAGAAACTGGTGGGATGCTCTATTTTGAATTGGCGGCACATCGACCAGATTTGGTCTTAAAAGACCTTATTTCTATCTTACACCCACAACTATTAAAGAACTATCAACCAACGTTTTTTAAACCACTCCTCCATGAGTAAATCTCAAAAATTCACAATCCTCGCACTACTGACAATTGCTGCTCTGATTCTCAATTTGAGCTTGGGTTCGGTGGAGATTCCCTTTTTGGATAGTTTTAAATCTTTGTTGGGAACCCCAATGGAGGATAAGAGTCTAGAATACATTCTGTGGTCTTATAGAGTTCCAAAGGCCATTACAGCTCTATTTGTAGGCGCTTCATTAGCTTTAAGTGGTTTATTGATGCAAACCCTTTTTAGGAACCCACTTGCAGGACCCTTTGTGTTGGGGATTAGTTCAGGAGCCTCTTTGGGAGTTGCACTACTTATTATGGGAGCATCACTTTTTGGCATTTCACATGTTTCAACCCTAGTGACGACTCTTGGAGCAAGTATTGGAAGTTTATTGGTTTTAAGTTTAGTAGGTACCATCGCTCTAAGAGTTAAAGATTCTATGAGTCTGCTTATTATCGGAATCATGTTTGGAAGTATCACAGCTGCGGTTGTTTCAGTTCTCTCCTTTTTAAGTTCAAAGGAAGAGTTACAACAATTTATTTATTGGTCCTTAGGAAACTTAGGAGCAGTTGACTCAACAGCCTTGAGTATTCTTGTGGGAATTTCAATACTTTCATTTATAGTAGGCCTCATATTAATCAAACCTTTGAATGCACTTTTATTAGGCGAATCAAATGCCAGGAATTTAGGAGTCTCTGTTAAAAATTCTAGAATCTTAATTATTGTAATCACAGGCTTATTAGCTGGTAGTAGTACTGCAATAGTAGGGCCAATCGCCTTTTTAGGATTGGCAATTCCACACCTTTGTCGATTGTGGTTTAACACCGTTGATCACAAAATCCTCTACCCTGCTTCACTGATCAGTGGTGCCTTGTTCATGCTTATTTGTGACACCATATCACAGTTGCCCTACAGCAGCGCTGTTTTACCCATAAACGCCATTACGTCCATCATTGGAGCACCGATTGTTATTTGGTTACTCATTCGTAAAAAGAAAATGCAGTTTTAATGAAGCTCAACAACTTACATATTGGATATGAGACTCACTTAGTGGCTTCTGATTTAAATCTAGAATTTAAATTAGGAACCTTAAACACCTTGGTAGGGATCAATGGAATTGGTAAATCAACTTTAATCAAAACCATTTGTGGTGAAATTCAAAGCATTGAGGGATCTGTTTCAATTGAAGATGAATTAATAGAAAACATCAGCTATAGAGAGCTCGCTAAAAAAATAAGTGTGGTACATACCTCACGTGAAGAAAACAAATTTTTAAGTGTTTATGAGCTTGTTCAAATGGGACGTTATCCCTATTTGAATTGGATAGGAAAACTCACCGAGAACGACAAACATATCATCGATGAGGCACTTGCTCTTTTTGAAATAACAGAATTTAAGGATCAAAAGTGTTTTGAACTCTCCGATGGACAGTATCAAAAAGTATTAATTGCAAGAG
>DAIRFL010000124.1:0-6101 GCA_036795105.1 Flavobacteriaceae bacterium
GGCGAAGAAAAACCTAGATTTATGACTTCTGTCATGTGTTTAAAAAAAAGTAGTTATTTAACAAATTTAGCAATAAAAAAATAATAAATAGTCATTTATTTTAAATAAATGTCAAAAACGATTGCATTTAATGCAAAGGAGCCTTTAATTAGGAATTGGGAGTTCTGTATTTATTAAAGGCAGATTTAAGCAGGGAAATTAAGTTGCTGTTAGCTTTTTGATCGGGATAGGTGTCAAGACCATAAATAAGTTCTTTTGAATCCAAATCCAAGTAGGTGTTAAAGATACGGTCCCAAAAACCAAATATATTACCGTAATTAGAGTCGGTGTACGGCATACTTTGATGATGGTGAACCTTGTGCATATTTGGAGTGACAATAAACCAATTTAACCAGCGATCAATTCTTTTGGGTAGACTGATGTTGGCGTGGTTAAATTGAGAGAGTACAACTGAAAGCGCTTGATAAAGCATAATGGTACCAATAGGTGCCCCACTGATTAATACTGCTAAACAGGTAAAGCTAAATCGAACCACACTTTCTAGAGGGTGGTGACGGTTCGCTGTGGTGGTATCTACTTCATTATCAGTATGGTGAACGATATGAAACCCCCAAAGCAGCTTAACCTTGTGTTCTACAAAATGGGCAAAATAGGCTGCAATTAAATCCAAGAGAAGAACACCGATAAGGATATTGAGCCAGAGTTGATCTATTTGAAGCCAATTCAATACTCCAAAGGTATTCTCACTAACCCAATCACTGCTTTTTAACAGTAAGAAAGCCAAGGAGAAGTTGATGATTATTGTTGTAATCGTAAAAAAGATATTAATCCCTGCGTGTTTTACTTTATTATAAGAAAACTTAAAGAGCGGAATAATCGATTCCAGTATCCAAAAAAATGTGATTCCACTGACAAGAATAAGTGATCGGTGAAGAGAAGGAATGGTCGAAAAGTATTCAAATATCGCTTCCATGAGTTCTAATTTACAATTTTATTTCTTTCTTGAGTTCTTCCATCACTTCATAGGTAGCTGGACAGATTTCAGTGTTCTTAAGGGTGATTTTTCGTATTTGATGAAATTTCTTTCGATCGGTATGTGGGTATTCTCTACAGGCTTTTGGTCGTACTTCATAGATGGAACAGTAGTTGTCAGCTCCCAAAAATGTACAGGGAAGCTCCTGAAACACAAAATCGCGGTCTTCATCTATTTTTAAGTATTGATCGATAAAGGCCTGGGGCTTTAATCTCAGGTGCTTGGCTATTCTTACAACATCATTGTCTGTAAGCAGTGGTCCAGTAGTCTTACAACAATTAGCGCAGGCTAAACAATCGATGCGATCAAATACCTGATCATGTATAGATTGCATGGTGTAATCCAAATTTTTTGGAGGTTTTTTGGCAAGCTTGTCGAGATACTTTTTATTTTCTTTTGCCTTTTCAGCTGATTGCTGCTTGAGTTTTTCGAGTTGTTCTTTCATCAAGGATAAAGCAGGTATTTTTTTCTAATAGATTTAAACTTATTGATGTCCTTTTGCCAACTCATTCGAATTTGAGCCTCACTAAGCCCTTGTTCTATCTGCTGTTGTAAAAGGGTTGTACCTGCGTGTTTAGTAAACCCAGCCGTTCTAAAGTAGTTGCTCTTGTCAGTTGAGTTTTCATAAGCCTCAATAAGCCATTTAAGACTTACTTTATGAGGAATGACACTTTTGCTGAGATCCCTTCCATAGCATATTTTTCCATCTTCTTTGGGGTATTTTGATCCAGGATTTGGATGTGGAGTATAGCTAAAATCAAAGTGATTTTTGTTTAAGAAAGAGGCTCCAAATCTTGAAAATTGATTGGAAGTCCCTCTTCCAGCATTGACATTGGTTCCTTCAAACAGTCCAAGACTTGGATAGAGTCCAATAGCCTGATCATCTGGAAGATTTGGTGAGGGTTTAATAGGAATGCTGTAACTGCTCTGATGGGTGTAGCCCGTTAAGGGGATTACTTTAAGATCTAAATCTTGTTCTGCTCTTAACCATCCCTCTCCCTTAAGCATTAGGGCATATTCTCCAATTGTCATTCCATAAACTAGAGGAATTTCGTTTAATCCCAAAAAACTGCTGTGTTCTTTTTCGAGTACAGGACCATCGATATAACTTCCATTGGGATTAGGGCGATCAAAGACTATTAAAGGTATATTGTTTTCAGCGCAAGCCTCCATAACTAGTTGAAGAGTAGCTATATACGTATAAAATCGAACTCCGACATCTTGAATGTCGAAAACGATTAGATCAAGCTCTTTTAATTGTTCAGATTTTGGCTTTCTGTTTTTTCCATAAAGAGAAACAATTGGAAGTCCTGATTTTGGATCGATTTCATCAGAGACCTTTTCACCAGCATCTGCATCAGTTCGAAAACCGTGCTCTGGTGAAAAAATAGTTTTGATAGTTACTCGATGTGAAAGCAGTGAGTCTACCAAATGGGTATAAGAATTTTTGTTAAAAATCACAGATGTAGCATTGACAACTAATCCTATCTTTTTGTCTTTTAATAGAGGAAGGTAGTGGTGAGTATTGTTAGCTGCGACTTGAAGATCACTCTGAGCCTTTGCAGAACCAATAAATAAGAAAAGCGAAGCTATAAGTAGAGATAAAACCTTATTTTTGAGTGAATTTAAAACTGTATTCATTGAAGTTTTCTTTGTTTATAAGCCAGAGGTTAATCAAAGGCCATCCAGATAAAAGTAGTATATCTAGTCCGATTATAAAAATTGCAGTAAGTGCAATTGCAATCGGTATTGTGATGATGCTCATTGCCATTGGAACAGGTTTAGGACTGCAACACAATATCAGACAGAAGGTTGCTGCATTTAACGGGCATATACAACTTTTAAATTTCGATCAAAACAATTCAAATGTCAGCCTTTACCCGATTGATAAACAACAGAAATTTTTAACTGAGAACTCAATCGAAGGGATAGAACACACTCAAGCAGTAATACTCAAAGCGGGAGTGATTAGAACAAAAGAAACCTTTGAAGGAATTATCGCAAAAGGAGTTGGCAGTGATTTTAATTGGAGCCTGTTTAAAGACATGATTGTCCAGGGGAGTATTCCAGATTTTAAAGGAACACTCAATGAGGAGATTGTCATCTCAAAAACCTTGGCAAATTCCTTAGAGTTAAAATTGGGAGATCAATGCAATGCGTTTTTCTTAAAAGAAGAATCATCTGGAAGCTTACCCAATCAACGCAGGTTTACCATCAGTGGTATTTACGACAGTGGATTTGAAGAGTTTGACAGTTCCTACATCTTTGTAGACATTAGACATTTACAGCGAATCAATCGTTGGGATGAAAATCAGGTGGGGCTCATCGAAGTTTTTATCGATGATTTTAAACAATTGGATCTTTATGCGGATTCGATTTATAAACAATCGAGTTCTCAATTGGATGTTCGAACCCTAAGAGATCGGTATTATACAATATTTGAGTGGATCGATCTTTTTGATTTCAATATTGCCCTAATTATCGGGATTATGATTTTGGTTGGTGGAATTAATATAGTGACAGCCCTTCTGGTTTTAGTACTCGAAAAAACAAATACCATCGGTGTTTTAAAAGCCCTTGGAGCATCGAATTGGACTATTCGAAAAATCTTTATCTACCAGGCAATTTATTTAGTTTTAAGAGGATTGTTTTGGGGAAATCTCATCGGATTGAGTCTTTTAGCTATTCAGTACTACTACAGATTAATTAGGTTTCCAAACCCCAAAGAGTACTATATGGCCTATATTCCAGTGAGTATTTCAGCTATTGATATTGCACTCCTAAATATTGGAGTAGTAATCATAAGTTTAGCTATGCTGCTTATTCCTTCTTATGTAGTATCAAAGATTAGTCCTATTAAATCGATAAAGTTCGATTAATAGTATTCTCCTCTACTAGATATTTTGTAAATTCAGCCTTCAATTAAACCATTACAAATGAAAAAAGCACTCTTGTTTCTAGGGATACTATTGCCTTTACTGAGCTTTAGTCAGACCAAATTATCCAAAGCCGAAAAAAAGATTGTCAAAACCATCAGAAAAAATTCAGCAGAACAGATTGAGTTTTTGGAACAGGTGGTCAATATCAATTCAGGTAGTTTAAATCTCAAAGGTGTTCGTGAAGTAGGAACTGTATTTGATCAGGCATTTAAAAACATCAACTTTGAAACCAAGTGGATTGAGATGCCAAGTGAAATGAATAGGGCAGGTCATTTTTTTGCAGAGCGAAAAGGAAGCAAGGGAAAGCGAATCTTATTGATTGGTCATTTGGATACCGTCTTTGAAGAAAATTCTCCTTTTCAAAAGTTTGAACGCATCGATGATCGATTGGCTCATGCTCCAGGAGGAAACGATATGAAAGGTGGAGATGTTATTATTCTCTACGCCTTAAAAGCCTTAGAAGAAAACAATTTAATCGACGATGCACAGATCATTGTGGCCTTCACAGGAGATGAAGAGAGTACGGGTAAACCACTTTCTATCTCTAGACGTGATTTGATACAGGCTGGTAAGCGATCTGACGTAGCCTTAGGATTTGAAACGGCTACAGGCTATGATTACGCTACAGTTGCACGAAGAGGTGCCTCTGGCTGGGAAGTTAAAACATCCGGAAAAAGAGCCCATTCATCAGGAGTCTTTAGTGAGCGTGTCGGTGCAGGTGCAATATTTGAAATGGGACGAATCCTCAATGATTTTTACGAGCAGGTAAAAGGGGAAGATCTACTGACCTTCAACCCTGGAGTACTCATGGGAGGAACCTTTGTCGATTACGATAAAATGAAGAGTGGCGGAGAGGCCTTTGGTAAAACTAATGTAGTTGCTCAAACTGCGATGGTTAGAGGAGGATTGCGTTTTATTACTGAAGAACAAAAAGAAAGAGCAAGAGCGAAGATGAGAGAAGTTGTGAGTGATAATTTACCACATACTTCTGCAGAGGTTCATTTTGAGGACTCCTATCCAGCAATGCCTCCTACCGAGGGTAATCACGCCTTGTTAGAGCAACTATCAGAGGTGAGTCAAGCCTTAGGTCAAGGAGCGGTAAAAGCTTATGATCCAGGAAAAAGAGGAGCAGCAGACACCTCTTTTGTAGCTTCTGATGTGGCAGCATTAGATGGTTTGGGTTCCATGGGATCTGGAGCACATACTCCTCAAGAAACTGTCAACCTCCAAACCTTAGAAGATTTCACTCTTAGAGCGGCCATTTTAATTTATCGATTGACAAAACAGAATTAATGAATAAAAAGAAATTAATAGAACAATACGGCTTTCTCTTTGAGGAAGAACTCATTGATGAAATGGACAAGGTTGGGAAATACCTCAGTGTTCCTGCCCATAAGGAAATCATTGATATCGGTGATGAACTCACTCATATTCCACTTTTGCTTTCTGGAGCGATTAAAATATTGAGAGAGGATGATGAGGGCGATGAGCTGTTACTTTATTTTATAGAACGAGGAGATTCTTGCGCTTTGTCATTTAGTTGTGGTCTCGAGGGAAAGAGAAGTGAAATTAGAGCTGTAAGTGAATCAGAATCTGAACTATTGATGATACCAGTGATGTATATGGAGCTCTGGATGGCTAACTATCGTTCTTGGAGAAATTTTGTTATTGATTCCTATCAAGCCAGAACTAAAGAACTGTTAGAAACAGTGGATACCATCGCCTTCTTGAAAATGGATATGCGTATTTTAAAGTACCTTCAAGACAAGGCCAAAGTGATTGGGAATGATCTCATAAATACCACCCACGAGCGCATATCTCACGATTTACACACTTCAAGGGTTGTGGTGTCTCGTATATTGAAAAAGTTAGAGAAAGAAGGTAAGATAAAACTCTTTAGAAACGAGATTAAAGTTATAGAGCTTTAACCATTCATCGATCAAAAACAGCGACTTATCTTATAAAATAACTGCTGTATTTTTATTTTTAGTACTTTTAGTAATATGAAGCGAATCGTATATCGTTTATTATTACTCTTATTTCTAACTGTAAGCTCTATAACATCAGCTCAAGATCTTTTAGTAGAAAAGTTTAAACTTTTTGAAGAAAAAGAAGATGTTGTAGTAAGT
>DAIRFL010000125.1:0-5861 GCA_036795105.1 Flavobacteriaceae bacterium
TTGACAAACACTTAAGATTTTAGCACCAGCTGTTGGGTTAGCAGCAGAAAGCGCAGTTTGCTCATTAGTACCGTCAAGCTTAGTGTAAACAATATCAAATTTAACTTCTGAATCCCATGGACCTTTTACCCATGTAAAACTCATAGTCGATGCTCCTTCAGGAATAGTAACTACTCCCCAAGCGTCGTAGAATACAGGTCCGTATCCTCCAGCTGCATAAGCATCTTGGAATTGTTGATCTAAGTTTCCAACTAACTCAGGAGCTAATACTGGAGTATCTCCCCAGTAATCAGGTAATCCCATTTTAGTTTCAGTTCCATCAACTACAACAGACATATATCCACCATTCCATCCGTCACCGTAAGTATCGATCATATTGAAACGATAGTTTCCAGGAACAGCTGAAGTAGGAATACACTTAATAACTGTGTTGTATTTGTAAGGAGAAGCAAAGTAAGATCCTTGAAGTGATCCTGAAGCATCAGAATCAGTAAAAGATCTACCATCTGTTAAGTTTAATTGTAAACGAACAGGTAATGCATCTCCTCCAGTATAGTCAGATGAACTCAATCCTAAGGCTGTTACCGCTTCTTGAAGCGTAACAGAAACATTAGTTCTAGGTAATCCGTAAGGCCCTGGCGTAAAAGCTGAAGCTGGGATTTCCTTTAATAATACTTCGTTTCCTTTGAATTGTAAGTAAACCGCAACATTGTCTAATAGAGCTCCATCCTCTGGATCTTGCTCTTCGATATCAACATCGAACTTAGAGTTGAGGTCATAAGAGTTGAATTCCCCAGAGTTTAAGCTTATAGTACGTAAGATAGCTCCATAAGTGGTTCCTTCAAACACTTTGTCAATCGCATTGTCGGACTCTTGACAAGAGAAAGCCGTCAATGCTACCGTGATTGCTAAAAATATATTTAAAATTTTATTTTTCATGATCATTTAATTATTTAAGATTAGAAGGACCACCTGCATTCCAGAATACACGCTCAGTTAAACTTGTACGTTGAGTAACGTTAGAGTTTGTAGAAGCGTAATTCGATGGGTAATACATGATTAATGGGAAATCCCCTGGATTTGGCTCTAAGTTCGGTTGAACGTTAGAAGGTAATCCAGTTTTACGATAAGTGTTATAAGCGTCGATTCCACCACCCCATTGAGCAATCCAGAATTGTTGAGCAAAAATGTCAGCTTTTCCAGCAGCATCAGCAGCGTCGTAATCAGCTAACATACTAGCTACATAAGTATCTACTGTATCAGAATCTAAAGCAGGTCCACCAAGTGAGTCAGCTTTGTTGATTGATTTAGTAGCACCTGATTCAAGCATAGCAGCAGCGTCAGAAGCGTTTAAGAATCCATGCATAAAGTCCATCCAAGATGAAAGCATGATTGGAGTGATACCATCACCACCATTTCCAGCTCCGTTGACTTGTCCTTCGAAAGAAGCATCGTCAAATACTCCTCCAGCAGGATAAACACCGTGTAAGGTTCTCAAGAATCCATCTGGTGGAATACCATCAGAATTTCCGTGATCTCTACCCCAGTATCCATTACCAACACCACAGTAAACTTCGTTTCCTGCAAGGTAGTGAGTAGGTGCAGTGTATAATGAACATTCTAATACCTCTTCATTAGGATCAGTATCAGTTCCAGGAACTGCATCTGTTTGTCTGTAGAAGTAATATACCATTCTTGGGTCTTTTCCTCCGTGTCCATTTAACATGAGGTCCATATACCAATTCGACATATAAGTTCCACCTCCAGTAGAAGTGTATGAAGAACGGTACCATGGGTGACGTGAATCAGGATTCACTTCGTTTGTTCCCCATTGGAATTGGAAATCTTCTGATTCTTTAGAGATGTAGTTTGTTACACCGTTAAATCCAGAAGTATTACCCATTGTATAATAAATTTTCTTCTTGATTGAATTAGCTGCTTTTGCCCACTTAGAAGCATTTCCTCCGTAGTAGAAGTCAACACTTGGTGAAGGACCACCAGCAGTGAATCCTGCAACAGCTTCATCTAATAAAGCAAGGGCAGCATTGTAAATGCTCTCACCTGAATCAGCTATAGGAGATAAGTTTCCTTCGCTACCTTTTAAGGCTTCAGAATAAGGAACATCCCCAAAGAAGTCTACAAGTGTTACCATAATGTAAGCTTGCATAGTTTGTCCCATTGCTTTGTGAATAGTCAATCCAGATTCGTCAGCTAAAAGATTCATTAAACGTAAATCTTCCATCATACCTTGGTATGCTGAAGTCCAGCTTCCGTCAAAGTTTCCTGGTGAGTACACCTGTGCGTAGTTTCTACCAGACATCTGTCTGATACGCGAAAGTGCAGCACCTCTGTTTGCGAACCCTTGTACCCAACCAGCAAAACTAATTTGAACATTGTTCAAAAAGAAGGTTGCATCGGCCTGAGAAGGGTTAAGTGCATTTGGGTTATCTACAAGATCTAAGTCAGTAGTCTCACAAGAGGCTAGTGCAAACAATCCTGCAGTAACGGCAATTAATATATTTTTTATTTTCATGATAATCTAGTTTTAAATTTTAGAATGATAATTTAACACTTAAACCATATTTCTTAGAACTAGGTCCGTTAAGGTAATCAAAACCTCTACCGTTACCAACTCCTACACCAGCGATGTTTGGATCCCAATTGGTTCCAGCAGGAGCGTTGTAAGCGTTAAAGTACATATTATAGCCAGAAGCTGTAATATCGATGCTTCCAAAAGGAGTCTTATCAAGTACTGACTTAGGTAAGCTATACTTTAAAGAAACCTCAGCTAATCTCCAAACAGATCCATCATATACTAACATCTCGTCTGGTCCGTAAAGAACGTTAGAGAAGTAGTAAGTAGAGTTGTTAATCTGTACAGTGTTAGGAGTTCCATCTGCCTGAACACCAGGTAAGATGAAAGAATCCTTTCTGTATTCAGTTTCTTTTACAACCCCTCTACCCATCAATGTAGCTACAGTATAAGTGAATACATCACCACCGTGAGTGTGAGAGATTAAGAAATCTAAAGAAAGATCTTTATAAGATAAACTGTTGTTTAAGTTCAACATCCAATCTGGATTTGCATCCCCGATGATGTTTGTACCATAAGTAGTATCGTAAGAACCTTGAGAGTTTACAACGAATTCACCGCTGTCACTTCTCGTAATCTTAGAACCTACAATAGTTCCTAATGAATGACCTACACGAGCAACGTTACCGAGGTTAGAGAATCCAGCGTAAACGATTTCATCTGTATCTAAACCTAAGTCAGTTACGATTGCTTCAGAAGTAGACCAGTTAGCAAATGTAGACCAGTTAAAGCCATCATTTGAACGGAACCAATCCATAGTTAAATCAACTTCAACCCCTTTGTTTTCGATCTCACCAATGTTGGTTTGAGTTCTAGTGTATCCAGTTGATGGATCCAAAGGACGAGAGATGATAAGGTCAGTAGTTGTTTTATTGTAAAGAGATATATCAGCTGATAATCTATTGTCAAAGAAACGACCTTCTAAACCAAATTCTAATTCTGAAATTAATTCAGGTTTTAAATCAGGATTACCTAATTGAGACCCAGAAGTGTTAGAAATAATCATATTTCCTGCAGCATCTTGGAATCTTTGAGTATTCAATGAAAGTACTGATGCAATTGGATATCCACTAGGGAAGTTTGCAGAAGTACCGAAACCTGCTCTTACTTTTAAGTAGTTCAACATATCTGATTTCATATCAGCAAATGCAGTTGTTGGAATGAATGAGAACGAAGCAGAAGGATAGATAATAGATCTGTTCGCTTCAGAAAGGTTCGATACCCAGTCCTTACGACCTGAGAGTGTCAAGTATGCATAGTCTTTATAGTCTATTGCAGCCTGTCCGTAAACCCCAGCGATATTACGCTTTTGGTAGTACTGAATCTCATCTTGCTTTTCAAAGTTAAAGTGTCTTAACACTCCAAATACCTGTTGTCCAGTAGACTGAACACCATTTCTGTCATATGTATCCGAACGTGAAGTAGCTCCTAATGTAAAGGTTAAACCGTAATCATCAGCGATATTGTAATCACCGTTGATAGATACGTTGTGGTCAAAAATGGTCTTAGTGTTGTTCCAAGTGTCGTATTGACCAGAACGGTTAGCTACAGAACCTGTTTTACCACCTTTATTAGAGTAGTTTACGTTGTTTTCAGAATAAACGTCTACACCGTAACGGTAAGAAGCGTTTAAGTTGTCATCGATTTCATAACTAACAGTTGCTCCTCCGTATACACGGTTTACATTCTGTAAGTTAGCTGCATTGTGAACTGTCCACAATGGGTGCTGAATCGAGTTGTTTTGACGGTAATAAATAGACTCACCAGTTACTGGGTTTTGATAAGGAAGTCCCATCAAGTCCATAGAACGTGGAGTATAGTAAAGGTTAGCAAAGATAGAAGCTCCATCTCCACCTACGTTAGAACCGTAACCTGCTGCTACTGGAGGAGACTTAAATTTAGTTCCTGCGTAGTTTAAGGTACCGTTTACAGTAAATCCGTTGCTTAACTGAGCAGATCCACCAAAACTAAGTGTATTTCTAGATAATTTGTTACCAGGAGTAAATCCTTCATCAGAAAGGTTACCGTAGTTAGCATTATAAGAAATAGTTCCGTCGTTACTAGCACCTCTAATGTTGATGTTCGTATTGATTACTTCACCTTTTTGGAAGAAGTTTCTTACAGGGTTGTAAGGCTTCCACTCGTAAATTGCATCAGGAGCAATACCTAAAGCGTCTAATACTGCAGGAATACCTGTAGCTGAAGAAGCTGTGGTATAAGGGTGTCTCAAATAACCAGGAGTACCAGATAAAGTACCGTTGATCGCTGGTTGAGCTCCCCATCCGTCTACACCACCTTCGTCAAAACTAGGACCCCAGTTTGAGAAGAACCATCCGAATGATTGGTCGAAACCACCACCGTATTGGTTTTGATACTCTGGCATAGAAGCAATTTCATTAGTAAATCTAGATGAGTTAATTGTGATTTCAGTTTTCTTAGGACCTACCGCACCAGCTTGACCAGCTTTAGTAGTGATCAAAATAACCCCGTTACGTCCTTGAGTACCATATAAGGTAGCAGCTGCTAAACCTTTAAGTACAGATACGTTTGCGATGTTGTTAGGATCGATGTCCAAGAAACGAGAAGAACCGTTGTTACCATCTACGAAACTACCTTGAGCGTTCGTTTCAGTTGAGAATGGAATACCATCCACAATGAATAATGGTTGGTTCGACTGACTAAAGGAGTTAAAACCTCTAATCACAATTGAAGTACCTGATCCAGAAAGACCTGACTGGTTGGTAATGTTTACCCCAGAAGCCTTACCTGAAAGTACACGACCGATATCAGAATCAGCACGTTGCTCCAATTGTTCGTCACCTACCTCAGATACCGCGTATCCTAAGGCTTTTTTCTCTCTCTTAATCCCCAGAGAAGTTACGATAACTTCTTCTAATTGTTGAGAATCTGCTGCGAGAGTCACATTGATTTGGTCAGAGGACCCAACCACTACATCTTGAGTAACGTACCCTATAAAGCTAAACGATAGCGTGTCGCCAACGCTAGCATCTATAGAATAATTTCCATCAAAATCCGTGGTGGTTCCATTGGTAGTTCCTTTAACGATTACAGTAGCTCCCGGAAGAGGCATACCTTGATCGTCAGAAACAGTACCTGAAACCATCTTTTCTTGTGCAAACAAAAATTGCACAGCTAACGCTAAACATAGCGTTAGAATTCCATTTAATTTTGTTTTCATTTGAGTTAGTTTAGTTACTATGTTAAGATTCAAATTTATATAATTAATATTTATTTAACAATATTATGT
>DAIRFL010000126.1:0-5751 GCA_036795105.1 Flavobacteriaceae bacterium
CTCCATAGTCAGGCTTAAAATCATTTGCAGGGTTTTCAGTGGTAATTCTACACTGTAGGGCATAACCTGTAACAGTTACCGATTCTTGAGATGGTATTTTTATTTGCTGATCCGATAGTTTATATCCTCCAGCGATGAATAATTGAGTCTTTACCAAATCGATATTCGTGATCATCTCTGTCACCGTATGTTCTACCTGAATTCTAGGATTTACCTCAATAAAGTAAATCGATCCATCTTCGTCTACTAAGAATTCTACAGTACCGATATTGTTGTAGTCCACTGCCTTACAAATATCGATTGCGTATTGATACAAACTGTCCTTGGTCTCTTGTGGTAAGCCCAGGGATGGAGCGTACTCAATAACCTTCTGATATCTTCTTTGAACAGAACAATCACGTTCAAATAGGTGAACCATATTGCCATGAGTATCAGCGACAATTTGTATTTCTATATGTTTTGGATTTTCAACAAACTTCTCTAAGAATACAGTATCATCACCAAAAGCATTAAGTGATTCTCTTCTCGACTCAGGATAAGCCTTAGTGAGTTCTTCCTCGGTACGGATTACACGCATTCCTCTACCTCCTCCACCTGATGCTGCCTTGAGCATCAAAGGATAACCGATATTTTGAGCTTCTTCCAATGCGATTTCAAGGCTGTCTAAGTCTTTTTCTGAAGATCTGATGATTGGAATTTGGTGTTTTTCTGCAACTTCCTTCGCCATAATTTTATCACCAAGAGCCTTGAGAACAGATACCTTGGGTCCGACAAAAATGATCCCATTATCTTCACATTTTTGTGCAAACTCAGCGTTTTCAGATAAGAAACCATATCCTGGATGAATTGCTTGAACACCGGATTTAAGAGCTACCTTGATTATTTCATCAATATCCAAATAAGGTTTAAGGGGTTCGGTGTCAGATCCTATTTGATATGCCTCATCTGCTTTATATCGGTGTAAAGAATAACGGTCTTCATAGGTAAAAACACCGACTGTTTTAACACCTATCTCAACACATGCTCTAAAAATTCTAATGGCGATCTCTCCTCTATTGGCTACTAATACTTTATTGATTTTCAATTTGTAATGAATTTTAAATTAATAAACAGGGTATTTCTCTTAGTTGCAAATTTAATGCATCACAAGAGATTTAACTAGAGGGAGCTCAAGTAAAAAAACATTGTTTAAAAACAAATTGTTTTAATATTAACAATTTATATGTTTTTATAACAAAATTAGACTTTACTCGATTTTTAAAACAAAAACTTATCGAACAAAAACAGGTTCAAATTCACTTTTGCTGTGTTCAGGGCTATAGTGATATCCCTCGTAATTAAATCCGAGTAAATCACTAGCCTTTGTACTATTATTTTCAGCCAAATAACGAAGCATTAGTCCTCTGGCCTTTTTTGCAAAAAAACTAATTACTTTTAACTGATCGTTTTTCCAATCTTTAAAGACAGGGCTGTACACGTCAACTGATAAACTTTTCAAATTCAATGCTTTTGAATACTCGTTCGAGGCTAGGTTCACTAAGACATCACTATTGGAAAAGCAAGATTCCATATGAGAGGTCAAGGTTTCATTCCAGTACTGATATAAATTTTTAGAACCTTTAAGACTGAATTTTGTACCCATTTCCAAACGGTAGGCCTGCATGAGATCTAAGGGTCGCAACATTCCGTATTGACCAGAGAGTATAAAGGTGGTTTCTTGCAGGTAGTCCAACTGCTTAGAAGAAAGATTAAAAACATCGAGTCCTTGATATACATCACCATTAAAACTAAAAATAGCAGGTCTTGCATTTTGAGTTGTAAATGGAGTTTCAAAGGATTGATTGCGTTCCCAATTGAGTTCTGCTAGCTTATTTGATATCCCCATAAGTTTTGATAACTGACGAGGCGACTTCTTCTTTAGGGCTGAATTGATTTCAGTAGCCCTGTCTAAAAACAAAGGCATCGAATACTTATCTGTCGGTAATGCAGTTTCAAAATCTAAGGATTTTGCTGGGGATATAATGACTTTCATAATGTTATTTTAACACTTCAAATTTAAGAATCAGAGTTTAACTTTCAAATCAAATCCAACTGTATAAAACTATAGCGATATAAATAGTCTTTATACTGCGCTAGAGTTTGCAGCATAAGATCTCCACTTCTCAATACAGGCGTTCATATCATCTGGAATTTCAGAATCAAAACTCATAAATTCTTCTGTCTTAGGATGAATAAAACCTAAGGTTTTGGCATGTAGGGCCTGTCGTGGTAATACTTTAAAAGCATTGTCGACAAATTGCTTGTACTTGGTAAAAGTAGTTCCCTTTAAGATTTGATTACCTCCATATCGTTCATCGTTAAAAAGCGGATGTCCAATATGTTTGAAGTGAGCTCTAATCTGATGGGTTCTCCCTGTTTCTAATTCACAGCTAACTAAAGTCACATAACTCAATCGCTCTAAGACCTTATAATGAGTTACTGCTTCTTTTCCATAAGCTCCATCGACAAAAACATCCATTAACAATCTGTTTTTTAAATGCCTTCCGATATGTCCCTCAATGGTGCCACTGTCTTCTTCTACCAATCCCCAAACTAAAGCGATATACTCGCGTTTAGAACTCTTTTCTGCAAACTGCTTGGAAAGGTGGGTCATCGCCTTTTCGGTTTTAGCGACTACTAGTAGCCCTGAGGTATCTTTGTCGATTCGATGTACCAAGCCAGGTCGTTCATCAGAATTTAAAGGTAACTTCTCTATATGGTGTAACAAGCCGTTAATCAGGGTACCAGAATAATTACCATGTCCTGGATGTACTACCATTCCCGCTGGTTTATTAACTACTAATAACTCATCGTCTTCGTATACAATATTCAATGGAATGTCTTCTGCTACTAAGAGCGATTCATGAGGAGGATGAGAAAGCATCACTCGAACCTGATCATTTGCCTTTACTTTGTAATTTGACTTTACTACTTGATTATTGACCCAAATACAACCATCTTTTGCAGCCTGCTGGATTTTGTTTCTTGTAGCGTGTTCGATAAAATTCATCAAAAACTTATCAACTCTAAGAGGTTCTTGTCCTTTAGAAGCAGTAAAGTTGTAATGCTCGTGTAAGTCGTCTATTTCAGGGCCTAATTGTTCCATTAAAAATCTTCCTCTAATTCTTCCTCTAAATCCTCTACCCTGGTACGGGTTCCATCTCCACAGACCAATTCAATTTTTGACATTCTAGGCAATTGAGCTCCAACAGCGATAGAATCGCCTTCAAATTTAATCGCGTACACCATATCTTTTCCAAGAGCTGGAATATAAGTGATGGTATCGATTTGCAATCCTACAGCATTTAGTTTAGAAATAGCATTCCTCTTTGTTATCTGGATGATATCAGGTATGGAAACTGCGGCATATCCCGAAGGATTGATACTCACATAAATCTTGCGTTTAGCTTTGACTTCCTTAAAGGCCTTTGGAGATTGATCTAAGATGGCATATTTAGGGTAATTTGGATCGTATTTAGAAGAATCCATCACCTTTATTGTAAGCTTTGTATCTTCCATTAGATCTGTAGCCTGCTGCAATTCCATTCCAATGAGATTAGGCACTGTGATACTCTTACCGTGTCTTGTGATTAAACGCAGCAGTTGCAAAAGTATCAGCACTGCGACAACACCGATGACAACAGCTCTAAATAACTGCTTGAAAAACAATTTGCTCTTAAGAAAATCTTTAAATGTTCCCATAGGGCAAATATAGCAATAAGTTCAAAGTAATGAACTCAAATAAAAGAGAACTAGTAGAATTACAAAAGCTTGCTTATCTTTGAATTAGTAGTTTATACTAGCTTATGAAAAATATCGCTGTTATTATGGGAGGTTTTACCTCTGAATACAACATTTCAATGATTAGTGGTTCGGTTGTTATGGAGAATTTAGATCCAGAAAAATACTGCCCCTATAAAATTATAATCACTGAGAGTGAATGGTATCACTTAGATGAACACAAAAACAAACATCAGGTCGATAAATCGGATTTTTCAATTCAAGTCGATGGAAAAAAAATAAACTTTGACTGTGTGTTTAATGCCATACACGGTTCCCCAGGAGAAGACGGATTGATGCAGGCTTATTTTGAACTCATCGGAATGCCACAGACAGCCTGTGATTTTTATCAGTCTGCGCTCACCTATAACAAAAGAGATCTATTGAGTGTTTTAAAACCTTATGGCATTCTATCTGCAGCCTCTTACTATATCAATAAAGGTGATCAAATCGACACGAGAGCGATTGTCAATAAGGTAGGCCTTCCATGTTTTGTCAAGGCTAATAAGTCTGGTTCTAGTTTTGGAATTTCAAAAGTATATGAGGAATCAGATCTTCCTACTGCCATAGAATCTTCTTTTAAAGAAGACGATGAAATCATTATCGAGGCAAATTTAGAAGGAATTGAAGTCTCCATAGGAGTTATTACCTACCATGGGGAAACTAAAGTACTACCAGCGACAGAAATCACAACAGAAAACGACTTTTTTGACTATTCTGCTAAATACGAAGGGAAGTCTCATGAGATTACTCCTGCTAGAATTAGCGAGCAGCAACTTAAAAATCTCAGAGCAACAGCAAAGAAAATTTACGAAGTATTAAAGCTCAAAGGTTTTAGCAGATCTGAATTTATATTTCAGGGAGATGAACCCTATTTACTAGAGGTCAATACCACACCGGGAATGACATCTGAGAGTTTATTGCCCATGCAGGCAAAGGAAGAAGGCATTTCGCTGAGTGAACTTTTTGGTTCAGCCATTGAAAATGCCCTAGACTAATCGTATATTTACACTATGAGTTCGAAAATTGCAGTTTTTCCTGGTTCTTTTGATCCCTTAACGCTAGGGCATGTAGACATCATTCAAAGAGCACTTCCGCTTTTTGATAAATTCATCATTGCCATTGGGGTGAACTCTGAAAAAAAATCCATGTTTGCTTTAGAGGATCGCATCTCAGCCATTGAAAAAACCTTTGAAGGAAATCCTTCAGTCGAGGTTCAATCTTACCAGGGCTTAACCGTAGACTTTTGCAAGAAGGTCCAGGCTAGTTATCTGGTGAGAGGTCTTAGAAACCCTGCAGATTTTGAATTTGAAAAAGCCATTGCTAATACCAATAGAGCACTTAGCGGTATCGATACCGTTTTTCTGCTGACCACTTCTGGAAAATCGTTTATCAGTTCCTCCATCGTAAGAGAAATAGCCAAGTACAATGGAGATATTTCAAAATTAGTTCCTGAAGCTGTCTTGAGTTTAAAAGCTCAATAAGTGTTTATTCTTCGAAGAGTAACTTAATATTGGTATAAGAATTTTCTAAAGCCTTCTTAATTTTATTGGGCCCCTTCCATTTTACCTTCTCAATACCCTCTTCTATTTGTCCCACTAAAGGTCCTTTGTAATCAGTCCCCATCGCAAACCAAAAGACTTCCTTGAGACGGTATTTATCATTGCGCTTAAAGATGTGATAAGTCGTTTGGAGGGGATTTTCCAGCACCAAATCTTTAACCCCTGTCTCTTCTTCTACTTCTCGAAGAGCGCATTCTTCTATAGATTCTCCTGGATCTAATTTACCTTTGGGCAAATCCCATTTTTCGTTTCTGAAAATAAATAAGACTTTTCCCTTATTATTAGTAACCACCCCACCTGCGGCAACTTCCTTTTTTATAATTTTTGAGAATTTATTGAGTAATTCTTCGTGATTAGGATGGTATATATA
>DAIRFL010000127.1:0-5723 GCA_036795105.1 Flavobacteriaceae bacterium
CCTCAGACTATAACTATTAACCTATATTTACCTTATGTTTTCGAATTCATCTAAATATGCCTTAAATGCGGTTTTGTACCTGGCACAATTTTCAAGTGAATCCAATAAGATTAACGTAGCTACGATAAGTGAAGCCATTGCAGCTCCTGCGCCCTATGTTTCAAAGTTGTTACAGGAATTGACCAGGCAACAATTAGTGTCTTCCACCAAGGGTCCTAAGGGAGGATTTTATTTGACCGATGCAAATAAGAAAGCGAATCTCTTAGACATTATTGAAATTGTTGAAGGGGAAGATCCTTTTAACAGTTGTGTCTTAGGTTTTAAAGCCTGTAATCCAGACAATCCTTGTGTGGTTCACAACTCTATATCTTCTTATAAAAACAGTATTGTAAAAGTGTTAAAAACCAAAACTCTTCATCAGCTCTCCATAGAAATTACTGAGGGTAGTTTCGAATTTCCAGTTCAGTAATAAGCAAAAAAAAACTGCAGCAATTGCTACAGTTTTTGTTGTTATAGGAGTTTGTGAATTAATTCGTAGTTCTCAAATACTCTAAAATTGCTCTAGCGTCATCTTGAGAAAGACTTTGATTAGACATCGGAGCCCCATTGAATTCCATAAAGAGGTCTTTTGCCAATTGATCTTCTTTTACCATTTTTTCTGGATCGAGGATCATATTCATAATCCAAGTAGGGTTTCTACGAGCTGTTACCCCTGACAAATTAGGACCAACAAATCGCTTTCCGATCATATGACAAGCGATACAGTTTGCTTCAAAAACTTCTTTTCCTTTATCGGCTAGGCCTTGATCTAAATCGCCTAAACTTATAGAAGATACAGGTCCAACACCAGTAGATTCAAGATCTACACGAGTTGATGCTTTTTCTGTAGATACAGCTTTTTTCTTTACAGTTTCAGTCTTTTGACGGCTCATGCTAAAACCATCTTTCTTTTCTTCTTTTCCTCCACAGCTAACTAAGAGAATAGACAAAGCTATAGAAGCGAGGTATACAGTTTTTTTCATAGAAATATTGAATTGTTAACGGGTGTAAAATTACAATGCTAAAGTAGCTAAAAAAATGATAAGAATCATATTTAAGATAAAAATATCTTAAAACTGATTATTATTCCTGTTTTAAACTGATTTACTGATCTTAATAAGGGCAGTTTTTAATTTTTCGACCTCCTCAAAAGTCGTAAAGACATTTGGGGTAATTCTACATCCGTGAACATTGCTGCCATCGATGGCAACGGTAAAGATGTTGTAGTCCTCTAAGAGTGTTTTTGCAAGATCTCCAGGCTTGATTCCCTTTACCCCAATATTGGCAATAGCACAACTTCTATGTGGTTCAACGGGTGTGTTGATGATGATATTTGGATTGTTTCTTAGGGGTTTGGTAAGCGCCTGTTGGATGGCTCTTAGACGCTTTTCTTTTTTTGAACTACCGATCCAATTAATATAGTCCAAGGCATCACTAATAGCTAGATCGGTGTGAACTGGTACTGTTCCTAAGTGGTTGAGTCTCCTAATTTTATTTGGATTTTTTTCATGAGAACCTAACAGAGGCCAAATTTTAGACATTTTATCTTTATTGACATAGAGCAGACCTAATCCTAAAGGGGTTGCGAGCCATTTGTGTAAACTCGAACCGTAATAATCACAGTGTAAATCGTCCATATTAAAATCAAAATGTCCTACGCAATGAGCGCCATCTACTAATACATCTACTCCATAGCTGTGCGCCATATCACATATTTTTTGAACCGGTAAAATATGACCGGTTATGTTGATCATATGGGAGAGGTGGATCATTTTAGTGTTAGGAGTAATTTGATCTTCGTATAATTTTACGAGCTGTTGATCAGATTCAGGATGATTGGGAACGGATACCGTTTTTATAGTTACCCCATAACGCTTTCCAATTTGATCAAACATCACTCTCATAGCTCCGTAGTCTTGAATGGCGTAAATAGCTTCATCGCCTTCCTTCCACGGAAATCCACTGATGATGGTGTCTAGTGATTCAGTGGTATTTCTAGTGATGGCTAATTCTTCAGCGCTACAACCTACAAAATCGGCTAGTTTTTTTGCTAATTCCCGATTGTCTTTAAATCGGTGATTTCTCATATAATAGGATCCGTGGTAATTCACGTGATCAATATGATCTTTAAAGTGGTTAAGAGTTGGTTGTGGAATAATATTGTAATAACCACTCTCAAAGTTGAGGTAGTCATCTTTGAGAATATAGTGTGATCGCACTTCCTTCCAGAGTTCCTTGTCATCTGAAAACTCCTTGAGTTTTAAAGCAGTTGGTTCCAAGAAATCGATTGGATTACTGACAAAGGGAACTGCAGCAAAAGCAGCTGCTGATTTTAAAAATGATCTTTTATTCATAATAGAGGCTTTGTATAAATATAAGAAATTGATTTTATGTCAAGTGGAACGAATTCTCTCATCCTAATGAGTGTATTTTTATTATCTTTAGTAGCCTAAACCTAAATCGATGAAAAAAATACTTATTATGCTTATGTGCTTCATTGGAACTCACAGTTTTGCACAAGATTTAAACGAAGCTTTAAAAGCTGTAAAATTTAGAAATATTGGACCCTTTAGAGGAGGTAGAGCGAATGGATCTGCTGGGGTAGTATCGGATCCCTTAACTTATTATATGGGTACTACTGGTGGTGGTGTTTGGAAGACCACAGATGCAGGGCAGCGATGGGAAAATATATCTGACGGATTTTTTAAGACCGGATCTGTAGGAGCTGTTTCGGTTTCAGAATCCAACCCCAATATCGTTTATGTAGGAATGGGAGAGCACGCTCCAAGAGGAGTGATGACTTCCTATGGAGATGGTGTTTACAAATCTACCGATGCTGGAAAAACTTGGCAGCATATGGGACTTAAAGAGACCAGACATATTGCTAGGATTATCATTCACCCTGAAAATCCAGATGTGATTTGGGTAGCTGCACAAGGGGCGCTTCACGGGCCTAATTCTGATCGAGGAATCTATAAATCTACCGATGGCGGAAAGCACTGGAAGAAAGTACTCTACGTCAATAATTTGACGGGTTGTAATGATTTGTCAATTGACTTCTCCAATCCAGAGGTATTGTACGCTTCGATGTGGGAACATATGAGAACTCCTTGGAAGGTAATCAGTGGTGGTGAAGGTTCTGGATTGTATAAATCTACTGATGGAGGAGAAAGTTGGGAGAAAATCCACAAGGGACTTCCTAAAGAAAAAGGAAAGATGGCGATATCGGTTTCAAGAGCAAATCCAAATTTAGTGTACTCGCTTATCGAAAGTGATAGTGCTGCTGAAAAAGGAGGCTTGTTTGTCTCCAGAAATGCTGGAGATTCTTGGAGTAGAGTGAGTGCAGATCATCGACTTTTACAAAGAGCCTGGTACTATATAGAGGTGGAAACAGATCCTAATGATGAGAACACTGTCTATGTGATGAGTGCTGCTACCTATCGTTCGATCGACGGAGGAAAAAGTTGGGAACGCATTCGAACAAATCACGGAGATTATCACGATTTGTGGATCAATCCAAACAATTCAAAGAACTTGTTAATCACCGATGACGGTGGTGCTGAAATTAGTTTTAACGGAGGAAAGACCTGGTCTACTCAGGCGAATATGCCTACAGCTCAAATGTACAGAGTAGCGGTCGACAACCAATTTCCATATAATGTCTACGGAGGTCAACAGGACAATTCTTCTGTAAAGATTGCGAGTATCGGAATCGGTTCTGGTGGTATTGGAAGAGAACATTGGACCTATGCAGCAGGTGGAGAATCAGCATTCTTAGCATTCGATCCTGACAATCCAACTAAGACCATGGGAGGATCTTATTTGGGAACCATAGAACTCTTAGACATGAATTCGAGAGTGGGGACCAAAATTATGATTGAACCCAATTTGTATTTGGGACTTCCAGCAAGAGATATGAAGTACCTCTACAATTGGAATGCTCCGATCATTAAATCGCAACACGAAGAAAACACCTATTATCACGCTGCACAGTACCTCCTTAGAACCAGAGATGAAGGAGTTAACTGGGAAGTAGTCTCCCCAGATTTAACCATGAATGAGGACAGCAAACAAGGAAATGGTGGTGGTCCTTATACCAATGAAGCTGTTGGAGCTGAAAATTACGGGACAATCGCTTATGTTATGGAATCACCACATGAGGCTGGGGTAATTTATACCGGCTCTGACGACGGTCTGGTTCATATAACCAAAGACAATGGAAAAACCTGGACTAATATCACTCCAAAGGGACTAGAGGAAACACTTGTCAATGCAATTGATGTTTCACCTCACGACCCTGCTACGGTTTATATAGCGACGACTCGATATAAATTTAACGATCATACCCCTGCGCTCTATAAAAGTACGAACTACGGAAAGTCGTGGAAAAACATTTCTGACGGTATTCCAATGGGGGCCTATACCAGAGTGGTGAGAGAAGATCCCGTTTTAAAAGATTTCCTAGTTGCCGGTACCGAACTTGGATTGTACCTCTCTTATGATGGAGGAAAAAACTGGGACTCATTTCAATCAAATCTACCGGTAGTGCCAATTACTGATTTACAATTAAAGCACGACGATATCATCATTGGAACTCAGGGAAGATCTTTTTGGATTTTAGACGATTTATCACTGCTCAGACAATTTGATGGGACTTCAAAAACCGGAAAACTCTACAAGCCTGAGGATGCGATGATCGCAAACTGGTATTCATCAATGAATGGATCTAATCCAAGTGGAACCAATCCATTTCAAGGTGTAAATCCTGCTTCTGGAATGGTTATTTATTACGAATTGCCTGAATTAGATAAGACGGATGAACTCACTCTTGAAATAAGAGATGAAGCGGGAGTCTTAGTGCGTTCTTTTAGTTCAAAACGAGATGACTCCTATGTTTCTTATGAAGGGGCTCCTTCTCCTGAAGCTCGTTTGCCAAAGAAAAAAGGACTCAATCGATTTGTATGGGATATGCGTCACGAATCACTGATGGCAACTCCAAAGGTTTATATCGAAATGGGCTTTAGAGGACATCAAGCAATCCCTGGAAACTACACTCTTAATTTGAGTTTTGGAACTAAGAGTTTACAGACCTATACTAAAATAGTTCCCAATCCTATGTATTCAACTACCATGGAGGATTACAAAGAGTACGATACTTTTATGACCGCAGGAGAAGCTACCTTTAATGAAATGACCTCAATGGTAAATGAGTTGTATAAGAAAAAGCAATCCCTGGAAGCTATAGTTCACAAATTAGATCCATCATCAGAGGTGTACAATGACGCGAAAGCATTGGTATTAGAACTAGATACTTTTGACAAACTCATGGTTCAACGACTCTCTAAAGCATATGATGATGTTGAGAATTTTGTGAATGGCTTTACCGCTTATTACGCTGCAGCGATTAATCAGTCTGACAGCCCTATGCCAAAGATCAATACTGGAGCTAAAACTAAAGTTGCTGAACTCAATGCAAAATGGGAGCTACATAAAAAGACTGCTACAGAGCTATTGGAGGTAAAAATTCCATCGATGAATGCAAAATTGTATACTAACGGATTAGGAGCAATACACTAATATTATACTATTTTATCGAATCGATATAGCATTTTAACATTATAGGTATAAAAACAATAGTATACCTTATTTTTGGACAAGCAAACTAAACTTAAACTATATGCTTA
>DAIRFL010000128.1:0-5695 GCA_036795105.1 Flavobacteriaceae bacterium
CTCTAGGATATTCTCCACAATTAAATAAAAGAACACTGAAGAGAACAGATAGAGCGAAAATATAAAGTGATTGACGTAATAACTCCTAGTCTTACGCCAATAAAACAACCAAAGCAGAAAAGCTAATGCCGGTAAGGAGAGGTAAAGTAAATAGGGGAGTTTTTCAGAAAAAGTAGTTGTAAACTCACTTATAAAAAGTTGAGGATCTTTTTCAAATTCAGCTGTTAAATTTTTCCATTTCTTTTCAATCCAGTCACTTTTTGAGATTTCAAGGCTGTCTTTTTCTTTTAAGGCTAAATTGAGTTCCAATTCCTTTTGAAGAATGGAATCTTGCATCACTTCAGCAAGTTCAGGATTTTCATTTAGTTTTATATTACTAATACCTTCTTTCATATTACTGATGGCAAATATGAAATAGATGGAAGATAAAAACAGATAAAGTCTAAATGGAGGTACGAAGCGCATCCGCTTTCCATCGATATAGGATTGAGTCAGTTTGGCAGGGTTGTAGATTAGCAGTTTTAGAGTGGTAAAGATCTTGTTGTCAAAAAAAGTAATCTCGTCAAAAAAGTTTTTCAGTAGTTTAAAAAAGCTCAGTTGAATGTCCTTGTTTTTTTGTCCACACTCATGACAGTATACTCCTTGAAGTTTTGCTCCACAGTTTAAACAGTTTTCAGAATCGTGAATTGGTAGTGCTGACATTGATTAAAATTTAAAAACCCATCTAAAAAAGAAATAGACAAAGAACAACCATCCTAAAGGATAGGGAATTAAAAAAATAGCCCACCACCAGGAGAGGTGATCAGGTCCAAACCCTCCCAAATACGATGAAATATGTAATGCTACAAATCCTAAAGCAATTAATAGAGCACCTAATTTATAGTGTTTCCAATGAGTCTCTTTGGTCAGGTATTTCATTTGAGCCATTAAATAACTTCCTAATAAAAGTAATGGAGATCCCTCTAAAGGATCAATAGTTCCTAATACGAAAAGGATAAGCCCGATGGTAAACCACCTTTTTTTCCAACGCTCATTTATTTTAAAGAGAGTACTCATATGAAGTTAATCAGCTCCTGATCCTTTGACAAAAACTCCAGGGAAATTCCCTGTATGTTCACCTTGATTTAAAACCATAACACCATTTACTAAAACCTTATCTACACCTGTTGCAAATTGAAGTGGGTCTTCAAAAGTAGCGTGATCACTAACGGTATCTGGATTAAATATGACGATATCTGCCTTGTAACCCTCTTTTAGAAATCCTCTGTCTTGCAGTCCTAAATTGGTAGCAGGAAGACCACTGAGTTTTCGAACAGCATCTTCCAAAGAAAGCAGTCCTTCTTCTCTTGTGAATTTTCCTAAGACTCGAATAAAACTTCCAAAGGCTCTTGGGTGAGTTCTAAAGTCTTTTGAGATATCAGAATAGGAACCAGCATCAGAACAGAAAGAAACCCATGGAATTTGAATTTTCTTTTTAATGTTTTCTTCACTCATACTAAAGTAGATGCACTGTATTCTATTGTCATCTTCTATGATTAGATCTACGATGGTCTCCTCAGGAGATTGACTTCTCATTTTAGCAGCCTCTGCAACAGTCTTACCTCTGTAGATCTGAGCCATGGAATCTTTTTTAAAACCTACCATTAAAATACCTTCGGGTTCTTGTTCGGAGAGTTCTTTTCGAATATCAGCAAAGAGCCTTGTTCTGATCTCAGGCTTTTTCATGCGTTCAATCCAAGCTCGGTGCCCCCCTTCTTGAACCCAGGTGGGCATTACTCCAGTTAGTCCTGTAGAACTCGCATTATAGGTATACATATCTGCAGTAATTTGAAGGCCGTTTTCACGCGCCTTATTCACTACTTTGATTACTGAATCGAGCATATGCCAATTCGGCTTGCGAGAGGTTTTTAAGTGATAGATTTCAGCGGGGACATCGGCTTCTCTAGCAATTGTGATCAGTTCATCTAATGCCTGCATTACACGATTGTCTTCATTCCTCATATGAGAAATATACCGACCATTATATTTTGAAGCTTCTTTGCTTAATTCAATCAGTTCCTCCGTATCTGCGTAGTCTCCTGGAGCGTAAATTAAGGAAGAGCCTATTCCAATAGCTCCTTCTTTCATCGATGTTGCTACGAGCGCTCTCATTCGAGATAATTCTTCATCAGTGGCTTTTCGATTGTCGTATCCCACTGTTTGTATTCTAACCGTTGCAGCACCTAAGTAGGAAGCGACATTCGTTGATATCCCATTCGATTCTAATTCATACATGGCAGCTCCAAAAGATTTGTAATCACCTTTTTCTTTGTTCCCTCGAGGGCCTGGAGAAGTTCCTTCTCCAAATACTTCCAAGGTCACCCCTTGTTTTAAATCGCTTAGAGATCTTCCATCCTGCATCAGACTGCTGTAACCCCAGCTAAGCATATTGATAAAACCAGGACTTATGGCTTGACCTGCGGCATCTATTTCTTTTGTTGCATTGAAGCTTTTGTCTGCTCCAACATAAAAAATGCTATCCGCATTGATAGCGATGACTCCTTTATAAGAATCACCTCCCGTTCCATCGTAAATCACTCCATTTTTGATGAGAAGATCTACTGATTCGATTTCTGATTTGCAGGAAAAGCTTAGTGTAAGTAAAAATACTGCTGCTAAACCGTGGATGAATGCTTTCATAGTTTGATAATTTGTACAAGGATTAAGGTACGAAATAATGATTAAATATTGTGATGGATGATTTTTAAAAGATGTATAATTCTGATGATTATCATAGTGTTATAGTTGTTCTTTAGTTATTTTTGGAATTCATTATTTATAAATCCAAACTAAACGATATACTATGAAAATCCGCTATTCAAAATTAGTTGCTCTATGTGCATTTTTCCTATTCCTCGGAACTAGTGCTCATGCTCAAGAAGACATTGAGCAAAAAGTAGAATCACTTTTATCAAAGATGACTCTAAAAGAAAAAATTGGTCAAATGCACCAACTCAATGGATTTTGGGATGTAACTGGTCCTATTCCTGAATCTGGTGACACCAAAGTCAAATACGATCAACTTAAAAACGGCGAAGTAGGATCCATGCTCAATGTAAGAGGAGTGGAACAGGTGCGAAAAATTCAAAAGATTGCTGTAGAAGAAACTCGATTAGGGATTCCATTGTTATTTGGATTTGATTTGATTCACGGCTATACAACGGTAATTCCCGAACCAATGGCAGAAGCTGCTTCTTGGGATATGGATTTAATTCAACGTTCTACAGCAATGACTGCCAAGGAAGCAGCAGCAGCTGGATTGAATTGGACCTTTGCTCCCATGATTGATATATCAAGAGATGCACGTTGGGGAAGAATAATGGAAGGAACAGGAGAGGATCCTTTTTTAGCATCAATGATTGCAAAGGCTCGTGTTCATGGGTATCAAGGCGAAGATTTAGATAGTCCTTATACGATGGCTGCTTGTGCCAAGCATTTTGCTGCCTATGGTTTTGCAGAATCAGGAAAGGATTACAATACTGCAGACATCAGTGATATTACACTTCACAATATAGTAATGCCTCCGTTTAAGGCTGCTGTTGATGCAGGAGCTCAAACCTTTATGACTTCATTTAATATCATTCAGGGAGTACCAGCTACTACTAATGAATTTTTAGTGAGAGAGGTATTAAAAGATCGATGGGGATTTGATGGTTTGGTAGTATCAGATTGGGGATCAATTGCTGAGGCTATTGTGCACGGATATGCACCTGATGCTTCCTATGCAACTGAAAAGTCTGTAATTGCTGGTACGGATATGGATATGGAATCACAGTTTTATATCCAACACTTAGAAACATTAGTCAAGAATAATAAGGTTCCAATGGAATACATCGACGATGCTGCTAGAAGAATTCTTCGAGTGAAGTTTAGATTAGGACTTTTTGACGATCCTTATTTATACTGTGATGAAAAGCGTGAAAAGAAGGTGATTGGTTCAGAAAAACACAGAGCTGTAGCTTATGAATCTGCTGCGAAATCTATTGTTTTATTAAAAAATGAAAACAAGATTTTACCACTTCATAAAAATCAAAAGGTCGCCTTTATCGGGCCTATGGTAGATGACAAGAACATTTCATTGGGAAACTGGAGATTAGCTGCTGAAGACAATTCAGCTGTATCTATTCTGGAAGCCTTAAAGGCTAGAGGTATTAAGTTCTCTTATTCTCAAGGAGTAACACTTGTCGATGAACAGGTTAGTTTTCCTTTTGAAGTAAAACTCAACACAACGGACGCTAGCGGAATAACTGAAGCCGTTGAATTAGCTAAAAAAGCAGAGGTTGTCGTATTGGCTGTTGGGGAAGATGGGTTCCAAACAGGAGAAGGAAGATCGAGAGCTTCGATAAAATTACCTGGATTACAACGCGAATTAATAGAAGCAGTAGCAGCTGTAAATTCAAATATTGTATTGGTAAATCACAGTGGTAGACCTCTTGATTTAAGCTGGGAATCTACAGCTTCTAAAGCAATGGTTCAAGCCTGGCATTTAGGAACTGAAAGCGGAAATGCTATTGTAGATGTTCTATACGGAACGGTCAATCCAAGTGGAAAACTCCCGATGACTTTTCCGAGATCTGTGGGACAAGTTCCTATCTATTACAATCACCTCTCTACGGGAAGACCTTCAAACCCAGGAAGCAATCTAGTGTTCTGGTCTCATTATACCGATGAAGAAAATACTCCATTATTTGCTTTTGGACACGGACTGAACTATTCAGATATCTCAATTAAGTCCTTTAGTCTATCGTCGAATTCCTTAGATAAAAATGGAACGATTACCCTCGAAGCTCAATTAGTAAACAACTCAGAGGTAGATGGAACAGAAGTGCTTCAGCTCTATATCAAAGATCATTTTGCTTCTTATGCGAGACCGATTAAAGAATTAAAAGATTTTGCAAAAGTGATTGTAAAAGCTGGAGAAACAAAGACGGTGCGCTTTGAAATTGACCAAGAAGATTTGTCTTTCTTTGGACCTAAAGGAGAAGTTTTATTAGAATCAGGACAATTTTCTGCAATGCTAGGATTTAGTTCAGATCAGTTAATGGAACAAAACTTTACACTCGAGGATTAAATTTGTTTCTTGAGTTAGAGACAAAATGCTTATTTTTAGAGGACTATTAAGCCCTCAAAATGAAAAAATTATTTTTATCAGGGGTCTTTGCTTTAGCAACGGCCCTTTCTTTTGCTCAAACTTCAACACAAAATTTAGAGCGCCCCGATTTTAAAATCAACTATTTAGAACAATCACCACAAATTGACGGTGAGGTCATTAATGACGCAGTTTGGAATTCAATTGAGCCGATTACGGAGCTGATTCAATTAAAGCCTAAAATTGGTGAACGGGTTTCAGAAGATACTCAAGTTAGAATGGCCTATGATGACAAAACACTTTATGTTTCTGTGGTTTGTTTTGATTCAGAGCCAAACAAAATTGTAGTGTCTGATTCACGTAGAGATGCCGACTTGGGAGATTCTGACAGTTTTCAATTTATAATCGATACTTATCAGGATGGTCAGAATGGGTTTTTGTTTGGAACCAATGCAGAAGGAATGGAATTCGATGCACAAATCAACAATGAAGGAGTTGGTAATATGAGTGCCAATCGCCAACAAGGTGGAGTGATAGGAGGAACGAACATCAACTGGGATGCTGCAT
>DAIRFL010000129.1:0-5606 GCA_036795105.1 Flavobacteriaceae bacterium
ATTCAACTCAAAGATACTTTTAATATTTGATTATGGTATTCAATCTATTTATAGATTTTTGTCCAATCAGTATACAAAAAAACCCCAAATAACTAAATTCGGGGTTTTTGATGCTAATTTGTGATATCAATTACACAATAGGCTTCATTGCTGTCATCGATTCTCTTAGGTATTCACCTACAATTTCAACAGGGTGATTTCTAATAATATCGTTGATTTCAACTAATTTTTGGTTAGAAACCGCATTGTCTTTTCCAGCTCCATAAGTAGTACCGATAACATCGGTGTCAACTTTGGTCATAAAGTCAGCTAGTAAAGGCTTACAAGCGTGATCGAATAAGTAACATCCGTATTCTGCTGTATCAGAGATTACTCTGTTCATTTCAAATAATTTCTTTCTTGCAATAGTGTTTGCGATTAGTGGAGTTTCGTGAAGTGACTCATAATATGCAGATTCATCGATAATTCCAGAAGCAGTCATCGCTTCGAACGCTAATTCAACACCAGCTCTAACCATAGCAACCATCAAAACACCATTGTCGTAGAATTCTTGTTCAGAGATCTCAACATCAGCAGCAGGAGTCTTTTCAAAAGCAGTTTCACCAGTCGCAGCTCTCCATGAAAGAAGGTTAGCGTCATCATTGTCCCAGTCAGCCATCATGGTAGATGAGAAAGTTCCGTCGATAATATCGTCCATATGCTTGTTAAATAATGGACGCATAATGTCTTTTAATTCTTCTGAAAGTTCAAAAGCTTTAATCTTTGCAGGATTTGAAAGACGATCCATCATATTGGTAATTCCACCGTATTTCAATCCTTCAGTAATGGTTTCCCATCCGTACTGAATTAATTTAGAAGCGTATCCAGCATCGATTCCCTTTTCAACCATTTTGTCAAAACAAAGAATAGATCCCGTTTGTAACAATCCACAAAGAATGGTTTGTTCTCCCATTAAATCCGATTTTACTTCAGCTACAAAAGATGATTCGAGCACTCCTGCACGATTCCCTCCTGTTGCAACAGCATAAGCTTTAGCCTCTGCTAATCCTTTTCCTTCAGGATCGTTTTCTGGGTGTACTGCAATAAGTGTTGGAACCCCAAAACCTCTTTTGTACTCTTCTCTAACCTCAGAACCTGGAGATTTAGGAGCTACCATTATGACTGTTAAATCTTCTCTAACTTGCATTCCTTCTTCTACGATATTAAAACCGTGTGAATAAGAAAGAGTTGCTCCCTTTTTCATCAATGGCATTACTGCAGACACTACGTTAGTGTGTTGTTTGTCTGGAGTAAGGTTGATTACCAAATCAGCAATTGGAATTAAGTCTTCGTAAGTTCCTGCTGTAAATCCATTTTCAGTAGCATTGACAAAAGATGCTCTCTTTTCGTCAATCGCAGCTTGTCTTAATGCATAAGAGATATCCAATCCTGAATCTCTCATGTTTAATCCTTGGTTAAGCCCTTGAGCTCCACATCCTACAATAACAATTTTTTTCCCTTTTAAAGCCTCAACTCCATCTGAAAACTCAGAGGTATCCATAAATCTACATTTTCCTAACTGATCGAGTTGTTCTCTTAGAGAAAGGGTGTTAAAATAATTCGCCATTTTTATTAATTTAAATTTAAATCTTCATATTCTTTTAAAAGGTCTGAAATCGGCATAGCTTCCTTAGAAACCGCAATACGACCCGTTCTAACAAACTGCAATATACCAAAAGGAGCTAATAAATCGTGTAACTCATCTACTTCATGTCTCCTACCAGCTTTGGCGATGACAAAAAAGTCTCTAGACACAGTTACGATTTGAGAATTACTCTCCTTGATAATATTTTGAATTTGACGCTCATCAAATAACAAATGAGAACCTATTTTAAAAAGAGCGGTCTCCTGATAGATAATCTCATCATCTGTATGAGCAAAGGCTTTGATCACCTCAATTTGTTTTTCAATTTGACCTACGATATTGTCCACCCATTTTTGAGTAGTAAAAACCACAATTGTAAATTTTGAAACTGAGGGTATTTCAGAAGCAGATACATTGAGGGATTCAATATTGATATGTCGTTTTAAAAAGATCCCAGATATTCTATTGAGTAAACCGACGTGGTTTTCTGAATAGACTGAGATGGTATACCATTGTTTTTCCATAGCTATAATTTATGAAAGTCTAATATCTGATACGGAGCAACCTGATGGGATCATCGGAAAAACATTTTCTTCCTTAGTCACCTTTACCTCTAAGAGGTATGGTCCCTTGGTATCTAACATTTCACTTATTGCTGATTCCAGCTCTGATCGCTCTTTAACACATCTTGAGGGAATGTCAAATCCTTTGGCAATTTTAACAAAATCAGGATTGTCCATAACCGTAGAAGCGTAGCGTCTGTCAAAAAATAATTCTTGCCACTGACGAACCATTCCTAAATGTTCATTGTTTAG
Organism: Flavobacteriaceae bacterium; assembly: GCA_036795105.1. Lineage (GTDB taxonomy): Bacteria > Bacteroidota > Bacteroidia > Flavobacteriales > Flavobacteriaceae > MAG-120531. The sequence continues at coordinate 2,440 of DAIRFL010000129.1, forward strand.
AATTACAATTTTAACACCAACTTTGGTTTGAAAAATTGTTCCCAACTCTTGAAGGTTCATCTGAAAACCACCATCACCCATAATAGAGATTACTTCTCTATCTTCTGCACCTAATTTAGCACCGATTGAGGCAGGCAGTCCAAATCCCATAGTTCCAAGTCCACCAGAGGTGATATTTGATCTCTTGGTAGTTGACTCAGCATAACGACAAGTCATCATTTGATGTTGTCCTACATCAGTCACCATTACAGCTTCTCTGTTGGTTGCATCATTGATAGAATCAATCACTTCTGCCATCGTCAAGGCTCCATCTTTAGGGCTCAATACATCATCGATAACTTCCTTGTGTTCAATCGCTCTTTTCTCATTAAACACATCCATCCATTGAGGATGTGAAGTCTCGTTTAAAAGAGGAAGAATCGCTTCTATGGATGCCTTAGCATCTCCTAATACTGCTACATCAGCATGTACATTTTTATTGATTTCAGCCTTGTCAATATCAAAGTGGATCACTTTGGCTTGCTTGGCATAGGTATTTAAGTCACCCGTCACACGATCGTCAAAACGCATTCCGATAGCGATCAGTACATCACACTCATTGGTGAGTAAGTTAGGTGCGTAGTTTCCGTGCATCCCAACCATCCCAACATTTAGAGGGTGATCTGTTTTTAAAGCTGATTTACCCAAGATGGTCCATGCAGCAGGAATTCCTGTTTTTTCAACTAAAGCTTTAAATTCTTCTTCTGCTTCGCTGATCACAACACCTTGTCCAACAACAATCATTGGTTTTTTGGATTCGTTGATCAATTGAGCTGCAGCTTGAAGTGATTCTTCGCAAGCAACTGGAACGGGATTATAAGAACGAACTGCTTTACAAGACTCATAGGAGAAGTCAAACTTCTCAAATTGAGCGTTTTTAGTAATATCGATCAATACTGGTCCAGGACGACCTGATTTAGCTATATAAAAGGCTTTGGCCATCACTTCAGGAATCTCTTCAGCTCTGGTGATCTGATAGTTCCATTTAGTTACAGGAGTAGAGATCCCAACGATATCTGTTTCCTGAAAAGCATCGGAACCTAACAATTCTCTGGTAACCTGGCCTGTAATACACACTAGAGGTGTAGAATCTATTTGTGCATCAGCAATACCCGTTACTAAGTTGGTGGCTCCTGGTCCCGAAGTTGCAACACAAACTCCTACTCTACCATTTACTCGTGCATAACCCTGTGCAGCATGTGCTGCTCCTTGTTCGTGTCTCGTAAGTACGTGATGTAATTCCTTTTGAAATTTGTACAACTCATCGTAAAAAGGCATAATAGCACCCCCTGGATATCCGAATAACATATCAACACCTTCTTCTAATAGACAGTGTATGATCGCTTCCGCACCACTTATATTGTTGATTTGTTTAGCCATGACTATTCATTTAAATCGATCGGTCTAACGCTTTTAAAGCGTTCTAATATCAAAAATACTTCTTCTGTTAATTCAAATGTTTAGTTTCAGAGTCTTATCAACTACTGTCAAAAAAAAGTGAAATTAATTATAATGCTGATTTACAGTAAATTAAGAAGTGATTAATTCTTATATTCAAAGAACAAAATTCAATAAATATTTTTGAATAACATTGATAAAACAGTATTTATTTAGGGTTTTTCAAGACTTTTAAATATTTCAAATAAATAACTATCGAATCTTCTGTTTTAGGACCTAATATCAACGAATTGACAAATAATAAAAAAGCGATCTAAGTAGTGTACTTAAACCGCTTTTGCTCTTATAATTTGAAATAGAATTATTTCGTACGATAGGAATCACCTACAACTTTAACCACTGCAACACCGTAGATTATATGTCCTATGAGACTCGCTATAATAATAGCTGACATTTCAGCATCGACTGCAGGCATCGTAAAGACTTGACTCATAAGAGCCATTAATAGTTGTGCTACGATAAAAACAATGACACCAAAAACAATACCCTTTATCCAATCATTGTTGATTTTGTATTTCATAAAACACACATAAGAGTAAAACAGAGCAAAGCATATCCCGATTGCAAAATGGGCTACCCATCCTATTGCAATAGACATTCCAAGCATTTCAGAGAGCATTTGAGCTGAATCCATTTCTGGCATACCCAACATTGGAGCAATCATCATAAATACAGTCATTAAGACTGTACCTACAATCCCTGCTAAAAGCGATTTTTGAAGTTTTGTGTTCATAATTAATTGATTTAGTTATAATTATAGATACTTAAAGATATAAAATTTTAAACAGTATTAGCTTTTTGGCAACTGATACACCCCACTTTCAAGCATTAGAATCCCCGCTTTTAAATGCTCGAGAAGGTTTAATAATTTAGGTTTGGTTGATGTTCCCATCAATACGTTTAATCCAATTTTAGGGGGTCCATGCTCTTTTAATTTTTGGAGCATTCCTTCAAAAAAATCGATACCAGCCTTTGTTTGATCTTTAGATGATTTTTGATTGAATCCTAAGTTGTTCAAGATTTGATGCATTTCATCGCTTTTAAATAAAAAGCTGTGATCCTCTGAACTAGCCCAAGGCATAGGATAAGTCACCTCGTGATCCTTATCCTTAAAGATGTCGTAATACATAAAGAATCCACCAGGTTTGAGTACACGTTTAATTTCAGAGTAAAATTTTTGTTTGTCAGGTACATTCATTTGTACGTGTTGCGTCCATACAACATCAAAAGAGTCCTGTTCAAATGGTAGTGAAGTGGCGTCTCCTTGAACAAATGATGTCATTGACTCCAGTCCTACTAGACTCGACAATTTTGTCGCAGTTCGAATGTATTCATTACTGAGATCAATACCTGTTGTTGTACAATTGTACGTTTCTGCCAACATACGACAGGGACCTCCTAGGCCACATCCAATATCTAATACAGATTTGTTATTTAAATCGATAGATTCAGCTAGCTCTTTAGAAACAGCTGCCCCACGTACGTGAAATTCATCCACAGCAGCAATATCGACTCTTGAAATTTTATCGAGTTCTTTGCCTAGCTCTTTAAGTCTCTCAATAATTTCTTCGTAGAGATTTTCTTTTAAATAATGGTTTTCAATAGTTTGATTTAACTGATTCATAATCATATTTATTTAAAAATCAATAGATTAATATACTCATAATTTC